>NZ_JAAHHU010001020.1:0-1783 GCF_010672095.1 Moorena sp. SIO3I6
GGATGCTCACCGCTATCCGTAGCTTTGTCAATGACTGTATCGCTCAGTCTGGGGATGTGGCAGAAATCGATGCTATTGACTATGGTACATCCAAGATCATCCTGGAAGTAGAGGGATACTGCTACCTAGCAGTGGTAGTTCAAGGGGAACCCACCCACCAGTTCATTAATCAGTTGCGGGAAAGCCTAGAAACTATTATTACCCATTATGGTAAACCGATCAGGTCTTTTGATGGGGATATTACAACTATCCCGGTGGGAGTCAAGGAAATTTTACAAAATTTATTAGATCAATCCGTTAGTGAAGGACTTCGTGATACTCAGGAAAATCCGAAAAAAGGCAAGAAACCGCCAGGCTTATTGGTGCTTGGCTTGGGGCTTCTGGGTTTAATCGCTGTATTTGGGGGAATTTATCAGCATAGGGCTAGAATAAACCGTCGCATTGAGCAAAAAACTCAACTTGCCCTCGCCTATTATGCCCCAGAAGTGGCTGATTATGCTTTAACAGTTAAAGCCAATGCCCAGAGACTTAAGCTAGCTGGACAGCTACCAAATCAGGCTCTGCGCTCAAACGTCGAGCAAATTGCCAAAGCTGCGGTTCCTAAATTACAGTTGGATAATCAAATTGAGGTGATCGAACTCCCCTATACTCATGAGTTAACCAAAGCTCAAGTCCAACGGGTGAGCAACACCTTGAATCAAATGGATGGGGTAGTAATTTTAGCCTACTATACACAAGGCAGGGTGACAGTAAACGGAGCCGTACTTTATGCTCAGGATTTTCCTAAGATTATCCAAGCCTTTGAGAACATTCCTGGTGTCAAGTCGGTCGAGAACAATTTACAACTTCAAGGATTAGACCTTACCAGCCGGATCTACTTTGATCTTGGTTCAGCCAAGTTGAAACCAGAGGATATAGGCACTAAAATTCGATTAATTAAGGAATTCCTGGAGCGCTATCCTCAAAAGCACCTGAGGATAATCGGCTACGCCGATCCTAGGGATAAACTTACCGAAAATCAGGGATTAGCACAACAACGAGCCCAAAAGGTAAAAGATGTGCTTGTTCAGCAAGGCATTGATCCCAATCGACTGGAAGTTCGTGGGGTTGGCAAAGGACCGCCAGATGTTGATGCTAGTCAACCGCTATGGTTAAATCGATGTGTCGTATTTGATCAGTTTACCGAGAAACCCAATTGAAAGCGCCTTTGGTTGAGCCAGGAGATAACAACAAGTTATGGACTTTATTCCTTTGTTTATTAAATCTGGAATCAGGAGGTGAGCCAACTACTGCAATAGATCACTAATGCTAAAACTATACTGCTGTCTGGGAACATACGGTCGGTGAGCAATAGGTATTCAAGTCCGCTGAATAAATCATACCGTAAACCTGTTCAGATTTGGCTCCATGCCCATCTTGTAACAACCGTTTACAATCCCCCGTGATTTATCCATTGGAGAGTTCAAAGCAGTTGTCAGCAACCAGTAACAATGTCCACTATTGATCGAAAAATTTGCCTAGTTGGAGACTTTGGTGTGGGCAAAACTAGCCTAATCCGCCGATTTGTGGAGGGTGTGTTTAGCGACCAATATCTTTCAACAGTTGGAGTGAAAATTTCCCGCAAAATCCTAAAATTTAAGGATGACACCCGATCAGAACTGCTGAATCTAAAATTGATGATTTGGGATTTAGAAGGTCATACTAAATTTAAGGGAATTTCACCAACATATTTAAAAGGGGCTCAGGGTGCAATTATTGTTGCTGATGTAACTCGCATGGAAAC
>NZ_JAAHHU010001021.1:0-1783 GCF_010672095.1 Moorena sp. SIO3I6
TCTCCATTGTATTCTCAGGTTGCCACCCAGTTTACCCCCTTGAAGCTTCAGGGGAATCAGAAGTACTTTACTAACCTCTGCTGCACTAACGTTATCGACATCAAGGTGCAAGTCAGTTTCTTGTTGAGAGAGGTGGTAATCTCCCTTAACCTTTAAATTTCCCCCACTTAACGGCTGACTATTTACATCAAAGCGAATCAGCTGACCTCCGTCGAGAAATTTACTTTTCCCCCTAACGTCAGTAAATATCATCGGTGGTTCTTTGATTCCCACTTGAGATCTTGGCACCACCACCACATCCGCATCCCGCCACCGCACCACCTTTGGGTCTACCTTAAACGCCGAATCTTGGGCAGTTTGTGTAAATGCTGTAGAAACCCAGGTTAAATCTTTGTCCTGTTCAACATATATATTGGGTTCAACAAGAGTTACATCCAGTTCTAGGGTTCTGGTAAACAGCAGTTTAACGGGGTTATAGGTGACCTTCACTGCCTCCGTGACAAGATGATCGGGATCGGTAGGGGTAGCTGGTATTTCCGAAGAACCAAACCGTACACCATTTAGGGAAAAGCCCTCCACTGGTCCGACATTGACTTTCCGGTTAAGAAAGCTAGATAAATTTTTCTCTACCGTTGGTGCTAATTGCTTCTGGATGAAATACCAAGCAAAAAGGCTTCCACCCCCTATCCCAGAAGCTAGCATCATGACCATTAGCATGAAGACCGGACGTAGCAGCCTCTGCCAAAACCCTCTACTTTCCGTAGGTTCTGGAGTATTTTCCGGAGTAGGCTCTGGTAGATTACCAGGATTGGGAGAGTTACTCATCTTGATTGGTTTGCACCTTACAACTGGAGTTCCGAGGGAATAGGAGGGCATTGTCATCTTAATTTATCAGGGAAATATAGGGAGTAGGGGTATCCGTTGTGGGTACTTAATACCAAGTGCTTTTCAAGACGATCTAACCATTCCCAATCATGATTGGGAAGAAGGGGAAGAGGGGTAGGAGATGGAAGAAGGTGCTGTGTCCAAATGGTGTGAATGCAACTCGGGATAAGGCAGATAACACTACTACTTTTTTTCTATGACGAAATTCCCTATCTTGATAGTTTCCAGAGCCAAGATTGATCGGTGGGTTTAACCCTATAGTTATGGGTGGTTTCAATTCCCTGACGTAATTCCTCTGACGGTCGATAAAGTAAAACATTTTTGAAACCCTCCGGAATCTCCGGTATGTTGGTAGAGCTATTGGATTTATCCAATAACATCAGCTGTACATCCGGACGAAGTAGATGACACAGAGATAGAACCCTACCGGGAATTTCATTACTGATCAAGAGTGGTTGTGGGATTTGATTAATCCAAGCTGCTACGTCGGGATTATTGCGACTCTTCGCATAGCTCTTGTGCCACCAAACTGGCAGTTGAGAGCTGACTATACAGGAGAGTATGCCGCTAAATGCCAGAGCAATTGCTATAGACTTCCAAGTTTTAGGATTTTTTCGGGTTTTTTCCATGGGCACCATGTCATGGTCACCCCTTACTTGCCCATCTTGTCTATCTTCGGTATTTGCTAAATTTCCATCAATCATTCCCTTGGGATGTTGTCCTGAGTGTTTGGCTTGGGTTGTCAGGAAATAAGCAATAGCTAACTGAATACCTAGATAACAGGGAATAGCATAGCGAGTAATGCTAGAACGGCGACCACCTAATAGCACATCTGGACCGATTAGAGCAATTCCTGTCACTCCAATTAAGGTA
Organism: Moorena sp. SIO3I6; assembly: GCF_010672095.1. Lineage (NCBI taxonomy): Bacteria > Bacillati > Cyanobacteriota > Cyanophyceae > Coleofasciculales > Coleofasciculaceae > Moorena > Moorena sp. SIO3I6. Next base: position 1,759 of record NZ_JAAHHU010001021.1, read on the forward strand.
ATAATAAATACCCAAGCATGCTGAG
>NZ_JAAHHU010001022.1:0-1783 GCF_010672095.1 Moorena sp. SIO3I6
TACAACGAACTAGGACAAAGGCGATAGAAAACCCCCTTCAAGAGTCAGGCTGGCTAGAGTTAGGAAAGACCGATTTATTGTCTTTGATAAAACTCAAAGAGGATTGAAAATTACTGGAGAGCTATTGATTTTGACATGATATTTTTCGGTAATTTTTAGGTAAACATTTAGTGGTCAGCGGTCAGCGGTCAGCGGTCAGCGGTCAGCTAATGATACAACCACTACTAAACCAGAGTGCGATCGCATAAATTATGCCATCGAAGTCCCGATAGTTGGATAATCCTGCTAAATTCCTGATCCAATGGGGAGTGCTTGGGGTAGTACCACTATCCACGGTAGGCACCAGATTGCTGTTACAACTAAATAGCCTATGGCACTGACTTTAGATACTTCATAATCTGGTGGCCATCGGGTATCCGCTATCCGCTGGAGATTTTCGTTGAACAGAAAGTAGTGGAAAAAGCCTGGGTTAGCCTGTTCGACTGCGATAAACCATGGCAAGGTTACTACAGAGGTCACGATTATTCCTAGCCGAATTCGCAATTGCTGGAATAGTCGTAAGCTCCGTTGTGTAAATGCGATCGCTAAACAACCAATCAGGGGAAATCCTAGGAATACTGGCCCTTTGCCTAAGACACACAATCCTAACAGACTATACAGACATAACCAGTACATCCAACAGTGAGGTTCCCTCTGTAACCGCCACAAGCAATAATAGGTAGCTAAGAGCAAGGTAGCCAAGAGTACATCGATCAGAATCTGGTGGGTAAACACAAACCAGCCAGTAGTCGAGCAAAGCATTAAAGCCGCTAGACGACCAGCGTTAGGATTCCAGAGTTCTCGCGCCCATTTCCAGGCAACTATCGCACCAAGCCAACCGATAATGGCTAGGGGGAGCCGTGCTGCGTACTCTGTGGCACCCCATAGGGCTGTACTGGTGGCTATCAGCCAATAGAGTAATGGGGGTTTATTCAGGTAGGGTGAACCGTTGAGATGAGGCGTAATCCAATCCCCACGCAACAGCATTTCACGGGCAACGCCGCCGAAGTGACCCTCGTGGGGTTCATACAATCCATATCCACCCAAGCCATGGATTAACACCAGCAACCCCAATAGTAATACCATCACATCACTCCAGCCAGTAGTAGCAGAGCTGATCCGGGCTAATGCTTGATGCTTCAACACAATGGTTAAGATAAATTATGGGTTGGTATTATACACGCTAATACCAATATTTATCAACTTGCTCCAGTAGTATTTATCTAGTATTTATCAATTCAGTGAGGTACTTTTTCGGGGGGTTTAGGGAGTAATTTGTACCTCAAACGTCGCTGATAATTGCTATATAATTCTAACGGTTCTCCAGCCCAACCCCCAATTACTTCCTCAAAAAAACCAGGCATCCAACCTTGGGGTGTTTCTACTTTTAACGATGATTTTAATGGGTTAAAAATTACCATAACTTCTAATTCTTTGTTCGTTATCCCTACTGGAACGTCCAGATGTAGAATGCCATCAGACCCCACATGGGAGATTAATTTAATACTTTCCATTGTGCTTTCTGGTTTATAGAACTTATCCAAGTTTATAGCAGTTCTCAATTGGGTGAGGTACTTCCTGCGGGAAGTGTGGGTCTTGTGGAAGGTTTGGGATGTGTGGGGGGAGAGGATAGAAACGGAAGTGTGGCTGAAAGGGCTAGGTTTTTTACCTCAGGGTCAAACGGTTTCACAACTTGGCTTCTGATTTGGCCTACCCATTTCTAAATTCTTCCGGATCGAGACAG
>NZ_JAAHHU010001023.1:0-1781 GCF_010672095.1 Moorena sp. SIO3I6
AATAGCTGTTCGCGTAGCGTGCGCGTAGCGCATAAGCTGATAGCTGATAGCTGATAGCTTACCTGACGGCTGACGGCTGATAGCTCAATGCTTACCCTTGTTTTGATTGCTGACTCTTGTCTTGATCCTGTTGATTAGTTTTAGCTTTAATAACTTCTTGGTTGGTTTGTCGCAGTTCAAATAGATTTTGAATAATACTTGCTTCAGAATTAGGCGGAAGCTTGGGCGAATTCTTTAATTCCTTATTAGTTTCAGCAAATGGGCGTAGAGTATCTCTGACTTCTGTATGGGTTTGTAACCAATTAGTTAGTATCTGATCTAATTCAGCTTCTGTTGGAGTGTCTAAAGTTACTAAAAGTTGGTCTAAGTCTTGCAAGTCTATAAGTTCAAATTTTTTCGAGTGAGTTTTTAGTGCTTGCGTAAAAGCTTGAATAATTCTTGAAATTTCCATTTTTTTTTGTTGATTTAACTAAAACTAATATTTTCCAATGGCGCAGTAAGCCGCCCAATAAAAAGGAGAAGAAAAGGGAGTTTCTTCACTTTTAAATAAACGGATTTCTTTCTTAATTTTTTCCTTAAAGTTATTATCCAAATTCAACTGTTTAGTTAACTGTTCAGCCCAATCTAACAATTCCTGTACAGTAGCATCCCGCAGCCAGAGTTGGGCTTGATTCAGGGCAAGTGCTAAGGACATTGGCTTTAGCAAATTCTGATAAAATTTAATCATCAACAACGCTGTCGATAAATCGTTTACCTTCCACAGGCTACTAACTACTGCTGGACTTCCGGCAACTAGGAAACCACTGGGTAAACCAACGTATTCATCGCTAATGTTAGTATAATCAATCAATCCGGTTTCACAAGCCGAAAGAGTGACCAGGCGACATTGTTCTAATTGTAACTCAAAGACTTCATCGATAGTCAGACATTGCTCTAGGTCAAATACTTCCTCTTCACTTATTCGTAAATAGCGCTCCGAATTGGGTTCAGCAGATGCCGGTTTCTGGGCATTGGCCAGGATTAGAGCCGATTTCCGTGGTTCTTGGTAATTAAAGTAACCGTGACAGCTAAAATGGACAACGTGGAATGTGTTGAAAACTTTGCTATCTATGGCGGCTTTGGTGGCAGCGTTTTCCACCAGAACTTCTGTATCTGGTGGTGAATTGAAGTAGCCTTTAATTACTTCTACTTCTAGGTTAGTGTAAACTAAATCAGCACTGGGATTTTGGACGGCAAACAGATGGGTAAAGTTGGGGCGTTTTCTGGTTTGAGCAAGTTGGAGTAGTTGACAGCTAGGAGCGTAACTTACCCCTGCTGGAAACTGTTCCATTATAATTTTAGATTTACCTTCTCCCTGCTTACTGGTAATCGGTAAAGCATGAAGGGGCAACAAATGTAAATACTGATAGGGGATTAAAATTAATCTATCGCACCTTTCGGTAATCTGCTTAATGATGTCATCAATGGACAGAATATCAGCCAGCTCATCTAGGCGGTTACTCAGGTCGTTTTGCCAATTATTTTTATTTATTTTATCAGCTTTGTAATCTCGTAAATACTCATCTTTCCAATTTACAAATTTGTCTAAGTCTTGTGGCTCAGACTGCCAAACTATTGGCTGTTGAGTTTCCCGGGTAAAGATGAACGTGAGCAGCTTATCCCCTGTAATGTAAAATTGTACAATAGCAGTGTGGTCATCTAAATTGTTCTGAAATTGCTCAAAGTTAAAGCTAGAACCGATAGGTAAATATTGGTCTTGTAAATCATTACGCTGCTTTCGC
>NZ_JAAHHU010001024.1:0-1779 GCF_010672095.1 Moorena sp. SIO3I6
TCAAAATAGGCCAGAAGTTCCGGAATCTGAGGATGTTGTCCCAGCACTTGCAGCCTAGTCGCTTCTTGGCGGAAAGACTCAGCCGCTTTCTGAGCATTGTTGGTATCTTGATTTTGTAAGGATAACTGTTTGATGATACACTTAGTCTTGCTATCATCTGCCTCATCCACCCCCAGAAAGGTGCGCCCCATACCACCAATACTAATTAGCCTCAGAGCACGGAAGCGTCCGCCTAATCGTAATCTATGGCCACAATAGGCACAAAACCTGGCCTGATTCGGATTTTGAGGATTTTGGCATTTAGGATTAAGACAGTAGCTCATGATATGGGGTGGTCAAGTCGAAGGGTTGGCAAGTTGACAAGTTAGCCAGTTGACAGATTTGTTGAAAGTATTCCCCAAGTTTTCCCCAAGTTTTCCCCAATGTTAACTGTTGCAAACCAAGCAATAAACGTCAGCAGTCACCCCTCAGCTGTCAGCCGTCAGCAGCTGTCAGCGGTCAGTTGTCAGCCGTCAGTTGTCAGCCGTCAGCTATACAGAAACCTTGGCCAAAAGGCCACGCTACGCGAACAACAAACCAACCTACCCTTAGGTAAGGCCAAAGGCGAACAACCTTCGACAAACCCACCTTCAACCTTCAACCTTCAACCTTCAACCTTGGCCTTTGGCCACGCTACGCGAACAACCTTCCAGATGAGGCACCCCTAACCCAAAGGCTGTTACACACTACCAAAAGTTGGGATTGGACTAGCATTCTGACGATTGAAGCTCGGTAGATCAACCCGGGTGATATTGCGGCTTCTGACCGCTAATCGGTAACTGACACTCTGGAGTTCTGCGTGGAGTTGTCGGTTTTCCCGCTGTAACATGGTCACCTTCTCTTTGACTGGTGCCATCCGTTCCGAAAACTTCTGGTGATAAATTTTTGGTAGCTCTTGTACAACTTGTTCTAGCTGACGAGAGCGCTCGGTTAATTCTTCTACTGATTCCCGCAATTGCTTAATTTCCGTGTCACGGGTGGCAATTTGCTGTTGATAAAATTCCACCTGCTGCTCCACATCGTGCAACTGTTCTCGCAAGACCACCATCTGAGCCTTATGGCGCTCAGACACCTCTTGGGGAGGTTTGAAATTAGCATTCCCCTTCACCAAGCGGAATAGTTCTTGAGACAGCTGCTGCACTAACTGGTCTCTAAGCTGTAACTCTTCCCGTAAGTGAGATACTTCCGTTTGCAGAGCTGATCTCGATAGGGTTTCAATCTGCCTCACCATGGCTTACCACTCCAAGTAAATATACAATTTTCAATAGTAGATGCGAACCGGGGGTGTCGATCACTGATCACAAAATATACTGTTGCAGCTAATGTACCATCCAAACCCGGCCATTGACCATGCCATAGCACATCTAGCCCAGATCACCTTCAGGTTTAGAGTTTAGAATTCTTCATTCTTCATTCTTCATTCTTCATTCTTCATTCTAAATTCTGATTTATCAGAGTGGGAGAGTTTGAGAGGGAAAAGAATACCCCGTCCTCAAAGGTCGGGGATGAATATTCCGTCTCAAATAGTGTTAATATAAAAAGTAAGGGTCTCAAAAAAACAGGGCAAAAGACCCTACTCAGCTACCCTGGCCATAGGCCACGCGGGGCGCGTTCGGTGCGCGGGAAAGTCACGCCCAGGTCGATAACAGTCGCCCACGGCTGTGCCTGGGAATCCCCATCCCTGCGACGGGTGGGGAGGTTCAATTCACTAAAGCCCGGAAGCGAATAAATCCATAGGAA
>NZ_JAAHHU010001025.1:0-1777 GCF_010672095.1 Moorena sp. SIO3I6
AGCAGGTTGGCCTGATCGATGAAGCTTATTTCATGTATTACGAAGAAATGGACTTTTGCCTGCAAGCCCAGAGAGCTGGCTGGGAATGCTGGTATGTCCCTGAAAGTCGCGTAGTCCACTTAGTTGGGCAAAGTTCAGGTGTTACCGACACCAAGCGTCCACCCAAACGCCGACCCCAGTATGTGTTTGATTCTCGGCGACGGTATTTTCTCAAAAACTATGGTTGGTTTTACGCTGCTCTAGCCGATCATACCTGGGCTTCTAGTTATTTATTGTGGCAATTGCGCCGAATGGTTCAAGGTAAGCCCAATCTTGAGCCGCCCCACTTACTTACTGATTTTCTCCGCAATAGTGTGTTTTGTAAAGGTGGTGCTTTTAGTAGTCCGAAGATTTCGTGATTAGTTATTAGTTATCAGCTATCAGTTATCAGTTATCAGTTATCAGTTATCAGCTATCAGCTATCAGCTATCAGCTAATGCGCGTGCCACAGGCTAGAAGCCTGTTCTACAAAACTGATGGACTATTCACGATTCCCAATTCTAACTTCTAACTTCTAACTTCTAACTTCTAACTTCTAACTTCTAACTTCTAACTTCTAACTTCTAACTTCTCGATTCCCGATTCCCGATTCCCGATTCCCGATTCCCTTTTCCCTACTCCCTATTCCCTAAACAACAAACACTAACAATAAATTATGGTGATGCCAACAGATTTAACGGCAAATTATACCGAGCCAAAAACCGATAAGTTGGGACTTTGGCAACAAATTAAAGAAGATTGGAAAGCCCATGGTTGTGATTGGACTAAGCCAGGATTTCGGGCTGTGGCGGTGCAGCGGTTTGGAGTCTGGAGAATGAACATCCAACCGAAGTTACTACGGGCTCCCTTTAGTATTCTCTACCGAGCATTATATCGTAAAGTTCGTAATACCTATGGCATTGAATTACCTTACACGGTAAAGCTTGGTCGCCGAGTAATTATTGAGCATCAAAGTGGGATTGTGATTCATGGGGATTGCACTATTGGTGATGATAGTATCCTACGTCAAGGGGTCACTTTGGGTAATCGTTATTTAGATCGTCCTTTGGATGCCCCCACTTTAGGAAAAAGTGTCAATGTTGGAGCTGGTGCTAATATTTTTGGCAAGGTTACTATCGGTAACGGGGCAAATATTGGTGCTAATGCTGTAGTTTTATCAGATGTACCTGCTGGCGCAACGGTAGTGGGAATTCCTGCTAAGGTTATTAAGGTGCGTTCTTTTGAAGAGAATGGCTCTATTTGAGAAGTAAACAAGGGAATCGGGAATCGGGAATCGGGAATCGGGAATCGGGAATCGGGAATCGGGAATCGGGAATCGGGAATCGGGAAAGAGTTGCGTAGGGTGCGTTAGGGACGGGGAAACCCTGATTTTCTAGGTAGCCAGTGTTAGGAGAATCCGTCCGAAAATTGTAACGGGCAAGATGCCCATTCCACCCACCGGGTCAAACAGTAAAAATGAGATGCACCCGCAATTACTTTGTATAATGGATTTATAGAAAGTGATTGGATAGTCTTCCTAAGACTTATGCGTGACCTAGAACAACTGACAAAAGATATTCAAGAACTACCAGAAGAGGTTCAAAACATTATTGCCGATATCATTGAGGTGTTCAAAAAACAGTATGTAACGAAAAAACCGGCATCTCTTCACCCTCTGGAATTAGATAATCAACCTTTTATTGGCATGTGGCGTGATCGACAAGATACTCAAAATAGTAGCGAATGGGTGAGAAGAATT
>NZ_JAAHHU010001026.1:0-1777 GCF_010672095.1 Moorena sp. SIO3I6
TTCTGTAGTAGAAATTCCCAGTACTTCTTAGCCATTGTCGATATCTATGACCCAAAGACCTGCTAATGGACTTGATTGCTTTTCCAATTAGCTTACACTTTAAGTCGAGTATTTTGCTTATCCCCACCCTCGGGATTTGTCAACCACCGGATTCGACAGAGTGACTGACATCTACTCCGTTTAAGGGGATAAGAAAGCGATAGCACAAAATTTTCACTTAAGATGTGCTTGTTGATACTAAATTTAGGGATAATCTTAAGGATTCAGCTATCAGTTATCAGCTATCAGTTATCAGCTATCAGTTATCAGCTATCAGTTATCAGCCGAAGGCTTGTAGCCATGCTACGGGAATGGCTCAGGGCTGACGACTGACCGCTGACCGCTGAATGCTGACCTTAAGGATTCTTCTAAGCCTCAGAGATCGCCTGCCTAAGGCGTTGCTGATTCGAAAGCTAGAATTTACCAATTCATAAGTTCATCTATTACAGTGCGAATACGATAAGTGTTCCGGTCACAAGGATTCATACAAATAACATCTACCCTGACATAATCACCTTTGGGAGCACATACAAGATTAAAAATAACGTTATTTCCTCTTTTAAAGCGCCATGGGTGAAATTCAGTTTTTTCGATTTCTCCTCCATTGACAAGAATATTCATTTTTTCTATACCTTTCTTGTTACAGCTTGTCTCACTCCCACTACTAACGGCATGCCAACCTGTACTACCTCCATTTGCGCTTATTGCATTAGCTAATCCTTGGTTTAGGGTCATACTTACAATAGTTGCAACAGATAAAATGCTTAATTTCTTTAACATCGTGATTCCTTATTATGTCTTGTTAAATAATTTTATAACATCTTATTTTTATTGATTATTCTTAATAATCAATAAAAATAAGATGTTTTTTGAAAACTTAAAATTACTTAATATTTATTGTGTATAAATTTCAGGCATTGCTGAATTAAAATAGATAATAGCGTTTTCAAACGAGTTGTAAAATTATAGATTGTCGAAAAAGACAAGAAGCAAGAGGCAAAAAGCAACAGGGAAAAGAGCTCCAGAGTTTTATAGCAAACTCAAAAAAGACCTTTTAAGTTTACATCTCAAATACAAATGCTATAAAACCGTAGGGGGTAAATCTCAATGCATGCTGTTTGATCCGGTGGGTGGAATAGGCATCTTGCCCGTGGGTGGAACGGGCATCTTGCCCGTGGGTGGAACGGGGCGGGTTGTCTCAACCCTGGCTACGAGGCGGAAAATGAAGGCTCCCCTAACACACCCTACTGGGCTAATCTTAAGGATTGTTCTAAGTCTCAGAGATGGCCTGTCTGAAGTGCCTAATCGCTTCAACTTTGGAAGCCATCATCAGACACCGAGACAATAAGTCAATATCCAAATCTGGCAAGACTTCACTCTGGGAAATTTTTTCGTAACCATCAGAGCGCAAGTGATACAAAGCAAATACACCATCCTCCCAAAACCAAACTTCGGGTACTCCTAATGCTTGGTAACGATTTAGCTTGCTCTGGTTGCCACTGGTAAAGACAACTTCAATAGAGAGGTCTGCAATCACTCCTGAGGATCTACCAATTAGGTAAGATTGGTCTGCTTGTGCAGATGCTTCCCCTTCCTTCTCTTGGGTAAAGCCTCAGTACAGGACAAAAAAGTTGAAAAGAAGAACAGGATGGGGTTTCATCAGAATTGAGGATAGCCATCAGAAACCCCATGAACCAAGAAGCGCGAATTAAAGAAAGCTCTCCAACCCCATTTGGGA
>NZ_JAAHHU010001027.1:0-1776 GCF_010672095.1 Moorena sp. SIO3I6
GTACTAGATGCGCGAGCAACTTCACGTTAATGGCACCGTCAACTACCGCACACTTCCCTGGCGGGTAAGTGTGGGCTTGAAAAAGCCTGTTGACCAGACGGCTAGGTTTTCCTAGCAGCCGTTAAGACCAAGAGTTAAAATTCGTACCTTGAAATGCGTGCCAGTTTCAAGCTCTACAACTAGGTAATTAAACAGGTCATTCGGGAAAGCCAGTGTTACCGAGAAAGTACCGAGTCTTAACAGTGTCGAGGCAAACTTTACCAAGAAATTGAGAGATGCAGTAATGCGAGTTTTCGTTCTAGACAAAAACCTGAAACCTCTTGACCCGTGCCACCAAGCTAGGGCAAGAGAGTTACTAAAGAAAGGGAGGGCAAAAGTATTTAAACGATATCCGTTCACCATCCTCTTACTAGATAGAACTGTTGAGGAATCTGTAACTCATCCTCACAGAATCAAGATTGACCCGGGCAGCAAAACAACAGGTGTTGCTGTTGTTCAAGAAAAAACTGGGCGTGTCACAAGCGCTTTAGAAGTCTCACACCGAGGGCAGCGAATCAAAGATGCTCTTGAATCTCGTAGAGCATTAAGGAGAGGTCGCCGTAATCGTAAAACCCGTTATCGTAAACCTCGCTTCTTGAATAGAACTCGTAAACCCGGTTGGCTACCCCCCTCTATTGAGAGCCGGATTAGCAATATCGAAACCTGGGTAAGACGAATCAGAAAACTCTGCCCAGTTACGGCAATATCTCAAGAATTAGTTAGGTTCGACTTGCAGAAAATGCAGAATCTAGAAATATCTGAAGTCGACTATCAAAGAGGCGAACTGTTTGGGTTTGAAGTCAAAGAATATTTACTCCAGAAGTGGGGAAGAAAATGTGCTTATTGTGGTGCTGAAAATGTTCCGTTTGAAATTGATCATATTGTTGCCAAGTCTAAAGGAGGTAGCAATAGAGTCAGCAATTTAACTCTGTCGTGCCACTCCTGTAATCAATCCAAAGGTAATAAACCTGTTGAGAAATTTCTGAAGAAGAAACCTGAAGTTCTCAAAAGAATTAAGGCTCAAGCAAAAACACCACTAAAAGATGCAGCAGCAGTAAACACTACCAGATGGGAATTGTACAGGCGACTTCAATCAACGGGCTTACCTGTAGAGGTGGGTTCTGGGGGTCTGACCAAATTCAATCGAAAGATTAGAGGGATTGAGAAAACTCACTGGACTGATGCTACCTGTGTTGGGACATCAACACCAATGAGACTTCTTCTTAACGGTGTCAAACCCTTGATTATTAAAGCCAAGGGTCATGGGAAAAGACAGCGTTGCGGAACTGACCGCTATGGCTTTCCGATTCGCCATGCACCTTCCCAAAAGTCCTTCATGGGATTTCAAACCGGAGATTTGGTGAAAGCCCATGTAAGACAGGGAAAGTATCAGGGAAACTACACAGGTCGTATTGCTATCAGATTTAAGCCGAGTTTCAAGCTGACCACAGGAGGTAAAAGTTTTGATGTGCATCCGAAATACTTGAAAACCATTCACAAGGCTGATGGCTATGAATATGTATCTTGAAAATTCCGATTCGCTATCGCTCAATTTATTTATTGGCGGCAATTCCCCGGACGCTGACCTTTCAGGTTCAGTCGTCCGCCCCCTTGCCGTATTTGAGGTGGACACCCCAATGGCAGAACAGCCGTTGGAATTACTCCATGAGCTTTTTTCAGAGCGAAGGGGATAAAGACCCTACATGGATGAGTTTTTACTCTTATGAACACTTGCAA
>NZ_JAAHHU010001028.1:0-1774 GCF_010672095.1 Moorena sp. SIO3I6
TTCAATGCCTTCTGCTAGCTTTTCAGCAGCTTCCATACGAGCAGCAGCCCGCTGTAGGCTACCTTGAACGGACTCAAGGTCAGAGCTGCTAGGAAAACGACCTGCAGCATCGGCAGCAGTAACAACTGTGCTTATAACTGATTTCATTCTTATATATCTCCTGAATGGGTTTTGACAAAGATTATACTTAGCTTTTGGCTTCCCCAGCTCGCTTTGGCAGGAGCTTGGTTATCTTAGGCAAAAGGGAAAGACTAGCTGATAGCAGCAACTACTGCATCGAAGTAACCAGCAGTTTCAGAAGCTAAGGAGGAACAATCCCCAGAAGTTACTTCAAACTTGCGCTGGCTAGCGGTGTTGTTAACGAAAGCAACTGCAGCAGCTTTCATGATTCCAACAGCACGAGCTGTGGAGGTGGTGGGTACACCCAGAGCGCTGTAGGTTTCCTTCAGACCATTCAGGCAGCGGTCGCTTAGTACAGAAGCATCACCAGCCAAGATGGCATAGGTCACGTAGCGGAGGATGATTTCACCATCACGCAAGCAAGCAGCCATGCGGCGGTTGGGGTAGCAGTTACCACCAGCTTGAATCAAACCAGTGTTTTCGCAGATCATGCCAGAAATAGCGTCGGAAACGATGCAGCTGGCGTCGCTGGCGATAATGTTTACAATATCAAGGCGCTTATTACCATCAGCAATAAAGCCTTTGAGAGCAGCCAGGTCTCCAGCACCTAGACATGCGGTTTTGCTATCTGCTGTAACTACAGCTCTGGAAAAAGCGTCAAGCATTGAAATCTCCTTAAATTAAAGGTACTTAACTAGTTTGCTATCTTGCTGGTTATTTATCAAATTTGACCAGCTCAATATGAACATTAGAGGATAATCGGAACCCCAGTCTCATTTATTAACAACAAAGTAATAATTTGTAATATTCGTTACAAGGTCACCAGTCGATCACACAGGAGTCAGTTAACCGACTCGGCAGTTATATACAAAACTTAATAATTACAGGAACTTAGCTGTGATATATGCTAGCGCTGATATTGAAAACCTAAATCATTTTGGAAAAATACCTCCCTTGACCATAGTGCGTCTACTGTTGACGATGGCAATAGGGCTATATATATATAGCGTTTCTCATAGCTATGAGGTACACAGGATTTTTTTCCACTTCCGAAGTTCCCTCTTCTGACTTCCCTACTCCCTACTACCTACTCCCGCGCAACCCAGGACGAAAGTACCTCAAGCAATTGGTAAGCATTAAGCTATCAGCCATTGGCCTTGGCCAACAGCTGATAGCTTAGCTATAAAACTGGTTTATATCATGTCGGGATAATTACCCTTAATACAAATCTCTCCCATCTCCCCATCTCCGCATCTCCCCACACTTCCCACCCTACCTCTAAATTATGGGTATTCAACCTGACTTGATATTAGTGGGGGGATTTTTCAGGAACGTTCATCAAATCTGGTGCGGAAGCTCCCGTATTTTATCCAGTATTGTTTTAGATCATGATGAGGTGTATGTAAACTGGCTTTAGCTTGATACAAAATAACTTGGCGATGGGAGCCAATCCAAATTTTTTTAATGGGTTTAACCGATATTACACTTCCTCCGAGACTCTCGACACATTCGGAGAATCGTTCAAGGGTTGTATATTCTACCGTCTCAAAGATAAAAAAGTGACCCGAGCAGATCAAATGTCTGCTCCTAATCCAGCACTGCATCTTTTTTTGAGCTCTTGGCGGTAGCATTAGCTGTACACAAATCATCCTCA
>NZ_JAAHHU010001029.1:0-1773 GCF_010672095.1 Moorena sp. SIO3I6
TCTCTTTGGCGATCGCGACTTAGGGACACCCAAGTGCGGATTTTATTGCGTAAGGTAACTAGACTAGCTAAGCGGGTGGTCAAATTGCGATAGGAACGTTCTGGTGGCACGCCCAAGTAACGCTGTCGCAAAATTCTGTAACGATACTCCATTGCTTGGACAGCGATTGCCAGTTGGCTCTGAGTGAGGGTGTCAAACCCCTCTTTATTTTCTCCAATTAACCACTGTACAATACTGGAGCTGGTGGCTGTATTTTGGTTTGGACAGTCACTCAACAAGCGTGACTGCCATTCTGTTTCGAGTTTGTCCGCCAACTTTGCCATGACATTGCACTCCTTGGATCCCTGTTTTAAAGTTTGCATGACAACCCTCCCTGTTTCTACTCACTCGAAGTGGGTAGTGACTGCTCTCTATTTGACCACTAATTCCTAGGTATTGGAAGTGATCAAACTCCCATAACTACGCTTACGAAAGTCACACCAGTAGGGTGATAGATAGCACGCCTGTCTGGAGATCTAGATCGTGTTTAGATGTGTTCTAGATCACAAGCCCTAAATAGACTTCTGGGACACCCAGCAAGTTTTACCTTCGTAAACATGGGATAGCACCACTACTATTTAGATATCACTGAGAATGATATGAATTATGCTGATAGCAGCCAATTGATATACCGTCACAGTATTTTCACAAGTATTTATCAGGCTTTTAGTCATTTGGTGTTTAACTGAGTCGTCTACCCTGATAATCTAACCCTGATGATTTAGCTGAGTACACCCGATATCCCGGTAGCTCTTGACCTTAGGGATTACTAGTTAACATACCTTCTTGAATGAGAGGAAATGCTTATACCTAAAAATGAATATATCAGAAAACACCGATCCTATCAGCTAACTTGATGCTGAAACAGGCACCCTAGCAATTTTACTCATGGAGTAATTACCGCTGTGCCTATGAATTTTATCCTCCAAGCTAGTCAATTGCTAATAGAAAAATCAGGAGTTCCCCATAGACAGTATATCCACCCAGACCTATCAAAGGTCTGTAATTCTGATATCCCCGTTCGCCGTTGGCGGTTACCTATTGGCTAAAACCTTTATTTTTCCTTTGAGCTGGGTAAGTCCTGACTGTTTTGAGAAGGGAAACCTGATATCTTGATAAAGATACTTGTTTTGATCACTATACTTGTTGAGTTAATCATGTCTGACCCATTGTCTCCTGAGGTAAGCGATCGCATTTGTAAGCACATGAACGATGATCATGCTGATGCTGTGGCACTGTATGCTCAGACTTTCGGTAATTCGCCTGATACAGAAGAAGCAGAAATGGTTTCCATTGATCCTCAAGGCATGAATATAATCACAAAAGTCAAGGGGGAGTCTTCCACTGTGCGCATTACGTTTGATCATGTACTTAAAGATTCTGAAGATGCTCACTACACCTTAATTGACATGATCAAACAAGCAAGGCAGTCAGTAAGCAACCTGAAGGGGTGACAAGCACGCCTTGAAGCGCCTTGTTGTCACCCCCTCAGGTCACTAACTTTCACTCCCAGAAAAGGTTGAAGATTCACGCTTACCCTTTAGGCAGGGTGAGCTTCAGCATGCCGTTGTGATATTCAGCTTCAACCTGATTTCTGTTAATCTTGGCTGGTATTGGAATAACCCGTTTGAATTTCCCATAGCGTAGTTCCGAGCGTACCATACCTCTTCCTTTAGTCCTAGCTGCTGATTTGCGATCGCCACTGATGCAAACAGAGTCTTCGGTGAGTTCAAA
>NZ_JAAHHU010000103.1:0-22897 GCF_010672095.1 Moorena sp. SIO3I6
GCGCTAGTGACGAACTCAAGCAAGAACTAAAGCAGCACGTGGTCAAAGAAATTGGTGCGATCGCACGTCCTGGTGACATTCGCTTTACTGATGCTTTGCCCAAGACTCGTTCCGGAAAGATTATGCGACGGCTATTGCGATCGCTAGCTGCAGGTCAAGAGGTTGCTGGAGATACGTCCACTTTAGAAGACCGCAGTGTTTTGGATAAGTTACGGGAAGAGGCTTGAAAACCAGGCTTCACGTAAATAGTCAGCTATCAGCCTTGGTCTTTGGCCAAGGGCTGACTGCTGAGTGCTGAATGCTTACACTTACTCTTTTACAATAATCGGAATCATGGCTGTCTTGTGTTGAAAGTATAAGCATTCAGTAGGTGGATAAACTTTGAAGATGATGATACCTTTAATATCCTTTTCTGGAACACCTGCTTCAATAAGATAAGGAACTTGAGTTTCATTGAAAAGAGCTTCCCAGGAATCGTATCTATTCTTGAGAACTCCTGTTGACGTCAAATTACAATAGCTTAAAATTCCACCCTTCTTAAGCAGGGGATAAACCTTTTTGATAAATGGAAATTGGTGGGTGTGTTGTTCATCTGCATTCAAAGGATAAGTATCATAGAAAATACCATCAAATGATTGATCACTAAATGATTCTAATACATCACATGCTAAGCCCAAGATAGGGGTTACTTTATTAACTGCACTGTTTTGGAAATCAATCAATCGTTTAAAAACATCGTCATTGGCTTCTATAATCACATGTTCTTCTGGAGCATAAGACTGAATAGCATGAGCCGATATTCCCAAGCCAAAGCCACATTCTAAGATCCGACCACCATGGCGAGTGACTAACGCCGCAAAAGCCCCCATATAAGGGGTTTCCCAACGTTCCATAACCGGATGTCCTTCGATCACCAATTTTTCATCGGTTAGGACTTCTTTTTGAGCAGACCATCGTTGGGGATCCGCGCTTGTTTTTAACCCTTGATAACCGCTTTCAAAATTCATAGTCTTGACGTCTTGACACTCTTAACTGGTAATTACTATTGTTAGTTTCTAACCACAAATCGGTTGATAGTTTAAATTTGGAAAATAATCTTCACACCCACCTTTTCGGCGAATGTCCCAAGTTGCACAATGAAAAGACCCCCCAAATTCAAAGACATGTCTAAAGGGTAAAGGAAAAACCTCAAATCCATGCTTATCCAACAATTCTTGGAGAGGTTTTTCTCTTTCCTCACAGATAACCTTTGTCGGTGATATACTCAGAACATTCATTGACAACCACTTACTGGACTGGCAAAACATTGGCATTTCATCATTCGAGCAAGTCGGTTGAGGAACTGTGATAAACTCCCAGCCATTGTCTTTAAATATCTTCTCCTCCTCTTCCCGTATAGGTCTTTCAGGGTTTGTCAAAATAAGACCTGGTCGCAAAGGAACAAACGTACAGTCAATGTGTGAGGGGAAAAAATCAAGGGGAAAATGAACAGGGTGAACCCGAAATCCTCTTGGTTCTAGGTGCTTTTTTAACCACCGAATTCCTGTTCTATTTGTTGTCATCGATTCCTGAACTAATATATCCTTTCCTAATCGGCTACAGTCAGCTGCATCAAAAATAACTTCATCTTGTGTAATACAAAATTCAAAATCATGCATACGCTTAAATCTTTCTTCTAAAGACAGCTCCCAGAAATTCTCTAGATACATACTATCCTGCATAGTCGGTTTAGGCGCAGCATTCCAAATCATATGGTCGTCTTTATTCCAATATTCATAGACTAATTTCCGGTAAGGTAAGTATTCAAAAAATCTTGCTCTCTTCGACATAGTCGCTTCCAGTATTTCATTACCAAAGGTAATCATGACATCCCGAGGACAGACTCCACAGTATTGATTAGCAACTTCAAAGTAAGGGGTTTTTATAGATTTTGTAAAATCAAATTTTTCTGGTCTTATTACTATCACATCGTGGTCTTTTAATAAATAAGCCAGTCCATTTAATTCCTCATTAGCTTTTTCAAGGACTTTAGGGTCTTTAGGTCCACTGGGGAAAGGAATGATTTCCGCTAAATTCTGATCTCTTAATTTCGGATGATTCCCTGGTTCTTTTGGTTCAAAGCTAGCGTAGTCTGCAATTCCTACCACCATTTCTTCCAATTCATCCCATTCATTCCAGGAATTAACAATTTTTTCCGACATTTCTGATCTCCTTATCTATAACGTACTAGCTAAATTTTGCGCGTTGCCTAAATGCGGAATGATTTTAATAGTTTTGTATAATGGGCATCTTGCGTGGAACTGGCATCTTGCCAGTTTCAATCTGTGGAATGGGCATCTTGCGTGGAACTGGCATCTTGCCAGTTTCAATCTGTGGAATGGGCATCTTGCTGGTTCCAATCTGTGGAATAGGCATCTTGCTGGTTCCAATCTGTGGAACTGGCATCTTGCTGGTTCCAATCTGTGGAATAGGCATCTTGCTGGTTCCAATCTGTGGAATGGGCATCTTGCTGGTTCCAATCTGTGGAACTGGCATCTTGCCAGTTTCAATCTGTGGAATGGGCATCTTGCTGGTTCCAATCTGTGGAATAGGCATCTTGCCTGTCCCTTGATCTCTTGGGGCGGGCAGGATGCCCACTCTACTCCTATTCATTCCAAGATTCCGCAACGCCAAGTTTTGGGCGTTGGATAAATGCGCGATAATGTTAATAGTTTTTAGGCGCGCTTTCCAGTGGCCGGGTTCCCCGGCCTTGGGTCGCACCTGTGGAATGGGCATCTTGCCGTGGAATGGGCATCTTGCGTGGAACTGGCATCTTGCCAGTTTCATGCTTATTTTCGGTTCAAATAGCTTTTAGGAGAAGCACCCCTAAAAAATACAGATGATGCTGTTATCAAAGTTTAAATCCATAACAGCTGACAGAGTTTCCCTTCAGCCACGGCAAAAATCAAATTGAGTATAAGTAGAGTACCTACAAATACAGAATCAATTTTTTGACATTTATCATTTGAATTTAAAACAACTTTTTTTATTTTTAAGAACAGGTTAAAACAGATCATCACAAATTTGCTTGCACTTTTCAAGCAAATTTACATTTTTTTACAAAATGCTCAATTTATTTCTAGATTTTCTTAAGATTATATATAGTTGATTGTAAAACATAATAAGTAGTCAACTTGATACGATATGACTAGTATTTTTATTGATAGATGATAGTCAACCGTTAACTGTCAACTATCAATAAAAATCGCAAAAACTCGTTCACGTAACACATTTATTATTCTTAAATAAATTTTTTATACAATTACTTGACAAAACACCAATTTATATCACCTCAAATCCCAGCACCCTAACCCAAGATAAATAACAAGACCATTTCACCAAAAAGACTGACCACGAATAAATTCATGGTGTCGCCGTTAATGCCCTAACTAATAGGTGCACCATTTCGCCCCTCCCAAACTGATGCGCGATGATTTGTCATCACCAGGACTTACGCAACCTATCTATTTCTAGGGTGCGTAAGTCCTGTTCATATCAAAAAAATTAATCATGAAATTTGTCTTTTAAAGCTTGATCAAACCCTTGATCAAACCTTTGTATACTAGACCTAAAGAAGCCAAAATCTCAAACTATTCTCGAAAATCCTTTTCTGTGGCCTGTTGTCTATTTTCTCTTTCTCCAAAACCTTTACTTCTAGACAGAGGAGCTGCAATCCGTAACACCTTCTCCAGTAATGAAGGAAAGAAACGCTGACACCACACAGCTAAATGACTTTGCCATCCCACTAAAATTTCCGATGAGTTTTTCTCCAGTTTGGAAACTAACACCTTAGCGACTTGTTGGGGAGTCATCGGCAACACCCAGCGAAACAACTGTAATCCTCGCGCCATATCAGTATCTGTTAACGATGGCAGTAAAGCGATTACCCGGATATTTTCTCGCGCTAACTCTCCCCGTAACGCTTGAGTAAAACCAACAATCCCAAATTTGGTAGCGGAATAGCTTGCCATCGTCGGTGCTGCCACCTTACCCATCAAACTAGAAACATTCACAATAGTGCCTTCTCGTCGTGCTGCCATGCGTCGCCCAATTAAACGAGTCATCGTGTACATACCCATTAAATTCGTGGCGATTTCTTCCTGAGGTGCGACCCGTGGCGAATTTAATTCGCCAAGGTCAAGCGCACCTAAAAATTTTGCAGTTTGGATTCTAGAAAAGGAGCTTGATGAGCAACGCCTACACTAACAACAGCAACTCTCAACTGCAATATTTATTAACATAAACCTATTGTTTTTTACATTTATATACGAAAAATTAATACATCGATTAGGATGAATCAGTCAGTCAATATTGCTTAAATCCCTTGCCAAATCGAGCATTGAGTCATTTTATGCCTGAATCTTATTTTTTTGTTCAACAATAAAAAATATGAGAAAATTAACAAAGTGTTCAGGTAGATTGAAAAATTCCGCTCATCCTAGACTTGGCTAGTCGTGGCATGAGCGGGTCATTTGGTTCAAGTAGATTAAAAATATCCGCTCATCCTAGACCTGGCTAGTCGTGGGATGAGCGGGTCATTTTCCAATCAGTATCAAATAACTAGTAAGTACACAAGTACAACAATTACACACAACTGTGAATGCCGATAGAGGGAAGAGTTGCCAAAATGAACTCACCCCCCACCGAGAATAGCATTACACAGTAGCATTACATAGTAGCATTACACAGTCATGATGTCTTTTTCTTTAGCCGCGAACACTTCATCAACTTTTTTTGTGTATTTATTCGTCAACTTCTGAATCTCCTCCTGCAAATCCCGTGACTCATCCTCAGAGATTTCCTTATTTTTTTCCTCTTTTCGGACAGAGTCAACGCCATCACGACGGATATTGCGAATCGATACTCGACCTTCCTCCGCAAACTTACTTGCCATTTTGACAAATTCTTTACGACGCTCGCTAGTGAGTGGAGGAATATTTAACCGCACAACTTCACCATTGTTGTTCGGAGGCAAATCCAGATCCGAAAGAGTAATGGCTTTCTCGATCTGGCTCAGCATACTTTTGTCGTAAGGTTGGATGGTGATTGTACTAGCGTCTGGCGTGTTGATATTAGCCAAAGATTTCAGGGGGGTTGGGGTACCATAGTACTCAACCATCACCCGATCCAATAGACTAGTACTGGCGCGACCCGTTCTAATGGTATTGAACGCCCGTTGAGTGGCCTCAACAGCTTTCTGCATACTGGTTTCGACATCAGCTAATTTCACAGGAACCTCCCACTATTGTTCCAACAGTTTCTCCCATAACAGCGCGGTGAATATTACCCCGCACCCTTAGATCAAATACCATAATTGGGAGGTTATTCTCTTTACATAATGCGATCGCAGTACTATCCATCACCCGCAAATCCTGACTTAGGACATGGCTGTAAGTCAGGCTCTGATACCGTCGGGCATTAGGATTCAGGTTAGGATCACAATCATAAATACCATCAACTTTAGTTGCCTTAAATATTACCTCAGCATCGATTTCTGCCGCTCGTAAAGCAGCCGTAGTGTCAGTGGTAAAGAATGGATTACCACTACCTGCACCAAAAATTACCACTCGTCCTTTTTCCAGGTGGCGAATGGCACGACGCCTGATATAGGGTTCTGCCACTTCCTGCATTTCGATTGCAGTTTGCACCCGTGTCGGGATATCGTTTCGTTCTAGAGCATCTTGCAAAGTCAAGGCATTCATCACTGTCGCAATCATACCGATATAGTCAGCAGTTGCCCGATCCATCCCCCCCGCTGCAGCTTTGAGTCCGCGAAAGATATTGCCACCACCGACAACGATTGCCATTTGAACACCTTCATTCAAAACGGCAGCGACTTCAGCTGCTATTTCCTGAACCACTTCCGGTGAGATGCCGTAGCCCAAATTGCCCATCAAGGCTTCACCGCTCAATTTTAGTAAAACCCTTTGGTATTTTATCCCCATGCCACGACTCTTTGTTATGAAATTGTTATCCACATCAAGATAACAGTCAAATTTGTCATTCGTCATGGGTCATAGCTGATCGCTGATCCCTGGTCGCTCATTTTTAATCCCAGCTTAAGGATTATCGCCACTGAATAGGACTACCAGTTACCTTAGTTGATTGTGGTGAAATGTCTTGCCCTGCTAAAAGAGACGCGATCGCACTGTGTAAGTAATCGGCTTGTACTGCGTCACCATCTTTTGGATTATCATCAATCTATCCATTATAGCATACAATTCCATTATTGTCAATTAAAAATGCCTCAGTGGTTTTCTGGGCACCAAAGCTGTGAGCTACATCTTGAGTTGGATCCCAAAGGTAAGGAAAATTCAATTGCTGATCTTGGCAGAACTGCTTCATCTCCTCAAAACTCTCTGCGGGGTACTGATAAACATCATTGGCATTAATGCCCACTAGGGTAAAACCTTGATGTTCAAACTGGTCTTGAATGTGTTTGAGTCTTGGGATGTAGCAATTGACATAGGGGCAGTTGTTGCCTAAGAAAATAACTCCCACTCCTGAGAAATGTTCTAAGTAACGGCAGAGATGGTGAACCTGCTCATCAGTTCCCGGCAATTCAAAATCCGGAGCATAACTGCCAATGGTGATGATGATGTTTTCTATAGTCATGGGTGATGGGTGATAGGTGATGGGTGATGGGTCAACCCCCTTTAGCATGGAAGCTTTGCTTAAGGGGAGATGATGCGATCGCCAATTAGCTCATAGACGAATTTAGCATCAAGGGTAAATTTCCCGACCCAATTCTACATCGAGCCTATTGACCTGCTCAGAATCTAAAAGAGCTTCTGGAGCATTTTGGCAACCTCTACCATAGGTTGTCGTGGCTGAATAGGCAATCCGTAAAATCACCACTCCTGCAGCTGACGATTTACCAGAGTTAGCCGAGTTTGTTACACAATGTAAAGGTAAATATGGCATAACTTGGGATTTTTTGAGCATGTCCTCCTCTTTCACAGCCCCAATCAGGGATCAGATTGAAACAAAAACCTGGATGTGGCAGGGCTTTTCGATTGGGTATAAAGCTTACGGTAATTCTGGACCAGCTGTGGTGATGGTGCATGGCTTTGGGGCATCTTCCGGACATTGGCGCAAGACCTTGCCAGTGTTGGGGGAAACCTGCCGATGTTATGCCATTGATTTGATTGGCTTTGGCGCTTCAGCTAAACCAACTCCTGGTATAGAGATAGACTATACCTTTGAAACCTGGGGGCAACAAATTGCGGATTTCTGTCGGGAGGTGGTTGGTGGTCCGGCATTTTTAGTCGGAAACTCTATTGGTTGTATTGCCCTAATGCAAACCGCTGTAGATAATCCAGAGCTAGCCAAAGGAGTCGCCCTGCTCAACTTTTCTCTACGACTACTCCATGAGCGTAAACGGGCTGAACTCCCTTGGTATCAGCGTCTTGGCGCACCAGTACTTCAACGATTCTTAAAAATTAAGTGGGTTGGCCAGTATTTTTTTAGTCAGCTGGCTAAGCCTAAAGTAGTGCGTAATATTCTGTTGCAAGCCTACTGTCGTCCAGAAGCCGTAACTGATGAACTGGTTGATCTAATCATGGCACCAGCAGCTGATCCCGGTGCAGCTGATGTTTTTATTGCCTTTACTAGCTATTCTCAAGGACCACTACCAGAAGACCTGATCCCAATTTTGCCTTGTCCTGCCATCATACTATGGGGCACCGAAGACCCTTGGGAACCCATTGACTTAGGACGAGAATTAGCGAAATTCCCGACGGTAGAAAAGTTTATTCCTTTAGAAGGTTTGGGCCATTGTCCCCAAGATGAAGCACCAGAGATAGTCAACCCGATTTTGCTCAATTGGATTGGGGAAAATCAGGTTTAAGGTTACCCAGTTTAAGGTTACACAGTTGAAGGTTGAAGGTTGAAGGTTAGTGGGTTGAAGGTTGAAGGTTAGTGGGTTGAAGGTTAGTGGGTTGAAGGTTGAAGGTTAGTGGGTTGAAGGTTGAAGGTTAGTGGGTTGAAGGTTGAAAGTTTAAGGTTTAAGGTTGAAGGTTAGTGGGTTGAAGGTTGAAAGTTTAAGGTTTAAGGTTGAAGGTTAGTGGGTTGAAGGTTGTTCGCGTAGCGTGGCCGAAAGGCCAAGGTTTAAGGTTTAAGGTTGAAGGTTTAAGGTTTAAAGTTTAAGGTTTAAAGTTTAAGGTTGAAGGTTGAAGGTTACCCAGTTACAATCGCGATCGCAAATCCCCCAACACCTTCCCAACGCCACTAGTACTCTTAACCCAACACCTAACCCCTAAAACCATTACCGTAACATTCAACGGTCAACCCTTTAACAACCTTGGCCTTTGGCCACGCTACGCGAACAAACGTCAACCCTTTAACAACCTTGGCCTTTGGCCACGCTACGCGAACAACCGGTTAACCTTCAAGGGGTTAACCTTGGCCAAAAGGCCACGCTACGCGAACAACTTTCAACCTTGGCCAAAAGGCCACGCTACGCGAACAACTTTCAACCTTCAACCTGTTAACCTTAAACCCTTTAACAACCTTGGCCAAAAGGCCACGCTACGCGAACAACCTTCAACCGTCCTTGACTGCTACTAGCTCTAATCGATAGCGATAGAGAGCCACAGGTTTTTCCAAGGCTTTAAAGTAATCGGGGTCTTGTGGTGACAGATAAACTGCTGTGACTTGGTCAGCCTTAATCATCGGACTAGGTGATTTATAGAACTGATATGCTGTTGTGGTTTCTACTTCGTTGAAAAAAGGTCGGCGAGTACCGCGAAAGACTTGGTTGACAACTTCTGTGGCAATAAACTGATCCGGAGCTGGTATTTCAGAAGCGCGACCAGTAATCACTGAAACTAGTTGGCTCCCGGTGCGCAGAAGGGTAACCTGACGATTAGGGGAATTGGGGTCTACTTTGACAGCTCTAATTATGGGATCGCCTAGGTAAGCCCTAGCAATATTCAACCCATTGAACGCTCGGTCAGCAACCACGTCTTCAGCAACCACCTCTGAGGTAGGTTTTAATACTGATAGATTTTTTCTATAACGTCTAGTTCTAAAGGGAATAAACCAATCCCCAAGTCCTGAGCTTGATTTCCCAACTTGTTGAAACCGCACCAGAAAACTAATGGGCTCCTTGAGATGACTGCGATTACCTTCAAATCCTGGGGTGACTATTTCTGGTGCTAGAGGTGCTATCTGCTCGATCAGAGTGCTGGTAACTTTCCAAGTCCCCTTGATCCAAGTGGGATATACCAAATCCCCCGTCGCCGCTGTGACTGGCGGTTTGCTTTTCCAATCGGGAAACTGACCTAAACGCTGAGCTAACTCTCCTGCCTGAGCCTCACCACCAACCAGGAGCAAGGTTAACACCAGACATAATCCCAAAATTCTTCTCACACCACAATTCCTCTCACCTTAGACTTGTAAGCTATCTTGCCGGTAAGGCAGGTCACCCCATCTAAGCGGTGAATCAAAGCAAGAGGGGAGTGCTGACCATTACCATTTTAACTTTGGGTGTCTGCGCTGTCGGTGTTTCCACTGAGATATCCTGTTATATATCCTTTAGCCTAATCCAGGGCTAACTGTCAACTAGAGTTCACTCTCGCGAAAACTGTCCAAAATCTGTAGAGTTCTTGATAATCGATGATTTCACTTACTTTTACTTCAATTACTGGTAATTAAAAATTAATCTTACCAGCTTACCATAGAAAGCTTGAAACTATGTGGCTATATCAAAAAGATTTAGTTAAGTTAATATAAATTAACCGGAACAAAGTTAATCAGTAATGTTAATAATAAAAGTGTATATATAATACTAGTGTATATACTTATATCTTAATAAAGGCTTCAAGATTTCAGTTAAGGTCACCAGCCTGATGTTTACCAAACCCTGACTCATAGTACTATTCCCCTCAGTATTGTGATTCAGTGTAATTCAGTGTGATTCAGTGTGATTCAGTGTGATTCACTCCTAAGCAGCTGATACCCCAGGGTGCATCTGACCTCAGCTTAAAAACAGACGTATTAGGAAATTGCTAATCTCATCCTGTAGTTGACTAATGCATTTTGGAATTCAGGATAGCCGATTAAAAACGATATTACCCATGAGCCAAATCAAATTAGCTGTGAGTCAAATCAGCCAGTCCCTGGCAGCCGTATCTTTGTTGGTAGCCCATATTGGTGTCATGCCAACTCAAGCCCAGCCCATTCAAGCCGATGGTAGCACTCCGACCCAAGTCACCCTCGATGGCAATCAATTTGACATTGATGGTGGCATCCGCTCTGAAGATAATCTCTTTCACAGCTTTCAGGAGTTTGGTCTAGACCAAGACCAAATTGCTAACTTCCTATCTCAACCGGATATACAAAACATTCTGAGTCGGGTCACCGGTGGTAATGCTTCTGTGATCAACGGTCTAATAAAAATCACAGGGGAGGGCAACCCTAGCCTGTTTTTAATGAACCCAGCAGGGATAATTTTTGGTGCTAATGCCCAGCTGAATGTCCCCGCTTCATTCACCGCAACTACGGCGACTAGGATTGGCTTTGGTGATGACAATTGGTTTAATGCCTTTAGTGCCAATGAGTACTCTACCTTAGTCGGTACACCCAGTGCCTTTGCGTTTGATACATCCGAGACACCGGGACTAATTTTTAATGAGGGTATAGAAATCCTAGAAGGAAATAACCTGACTTTAATCGGTGGTACTGTCATCAACACCAATCAACTGGAGCTTCCAGAAGGAACAATTACTATAGCTGCTGTGCCTGGGGAAAGTTTGGTAAAAATTAGCCAGCCAGGAAGTTTGCTGAATTTGGAAGTTGAACCCCTAACCTCAAATCCCTCCACACCAGAACAATCTTTTACACCGCTCTCTTTACCGAAGCTATTAACCGGGGATGGTGTCAGTCATGCCACAGAATTCACGGATAATGGTGATGACACCGTGACCTTGACTAGTTCTGGCATCACTATAGCGCCTGGGGATGTAACTGTTAAGGACCTAACAGCACCAAGGGCAATCCTGTCTGCTAATAATAACTTGACTCTCAAGGAAAGCCAGCTATCTAGCACCGGGGACTTAAGCCTATTGGCCAAGAATACGGTACTGATCAGGGACACAACAGATAATTCCTTCCAAGCTGTAGCAGGAGGAAACCTCAAGATTCAGGGGGATGGGGGCATTGATATCCTAGCACTGAAGAATCCCAACACCCGCTTCCAGAGTGGTGGCAACTTGACATTGGTCAGCGATGGCAATATCTCTACAGATGCTCACTTTGCCAGTGGCGGTAATTTCTCAATTGAGAATTTAGCTGGTCAACCAGGTAACTTTTTTAGCGTCCAAGACCCAATTATCACTGCTGACGGAGATGTTAGGTTTGGGAATTACACAGGCTCTTCTCTTAAAGTAGAGTCCACAGGCAATATTGAAGGTGGCAATATCAAAATCACTGCACCAGATACTGGGCTAGCAGATTTAGACCCAGATTCAGCTTCAGAGATTGGCCAATCAGATATTAATATTTTAAGAAGTAGCCGTGCCGTGATTTTAAGGGCGGGTTTGAATAAAGATGAATTGAGCAATCAAGTTGCGGTAAATTCTGGAGATGCTTCATCTCAAGTTACCGACAATTCTGGAGATGCTTCATCAGGCAGTATCACTATTGGTAATATCGACACCAGTGTTAATACTAATGATGATGCTCTTGTAATTGAAGGTAATGCTGGTCCTGTAATCTTATCTGCTCAAGGTGACATTATTTTTCGCAATATAAATAGTGATGTTATAAATGATGTTACCCAAATAAGAACCACAGAAAGAAATGGTAATAATTCTGGTAATGTATTTTTGGAAACTAAAAATGGCTCTATTAAGATAGAGGGAGAAAAACTCGATATCAACACTGAGGTTTCAGGGGGTGGTAATGCTGGGAAAGTAACGTTTCAGGTTCCAAATTTAGATAATCTCGTAGATATTATCGACTCGGATAAGTTGAAGATCACGACAAGAGCTCGGGGTAGTGGTGATGCTGGTGATGTAGAGTTTGTTAGTCAGGAAGAGTTCAGCCCAGAGCAGGAAATAAAAATAAGAGATCAAATCCCGGAAGATATAGATTTGCAGGCTTCCGTTGAAGAGAGGGATGGGAATTTGAATATTAGGCTTTCCCCCACAGATACTAATACAAAAGAGGAAACAAACCAACAAAACGACACAAACCAACAAAACGAAACAAACCAACAAAACGAAACAGACCTTATAGAAGAAACCGACCTTATAGACAATCGTGAACCCGACCTTATAGACAATCCTGAAACCGACCCTGAACCTAACCTTAAGCCTATCTTGGACGAAGGTGATGGAATTGTTAAAGACAAACCCTCTGACACAAGGGAGTCCAACACTAGAAACAATGGTGACCAGCCTGTCGTTTCCACTCCTGGCAAGACTATAAGTGACACCCAAGAGCC
The DNA here is from genome assembly GCF_010672095.1 of Moorena sp. SIO3I6. Taxonomy (NCBI): domain Bacteria; kingdom Bacillati; phylum Cyanobacteriota; class Cyanophyceae; order Coleofasciculales; family Coleofasciculaceae; genus Moorena; species Moorena sp. SIO3I6. The sequence goes on from NZ_JAAHHU010000103.1 coordinate 12,488, forward strand.
CTCTAGCTCAGACCCTGGTAGTTCAGACCCTGGTAGTTCAGACCCTGGTAGTTCAGACGCTAGTAGTTTAGGACCTGGTAGTTCAGAACCTGGAACCCCTACTAATTCATCTCAATCAAATTCCCCAACTGAGGAGGTTTCACCTGAAACTGACCCAGTTTATTTAATTGAAGAAGCCTTCACCAAAGAATATCAGTCACACTTTCAGCGATCGTTCAAGACCAAAATCAACACTCAGAATGATGTCCGCAATCGGACTCGGGAGCTTGAGAGGGAGACAGGGCTAAAGACTGCGGTGATTTACGTCAGTTTTGTCGAAAACTCTAGTACCTTACCAGGCACTCGATGTCAAAGTCCCTCAATCCCTGTTTCCAAAATCGACCGACGGTTTGGTTACCGACTCTCTGAGGTGCCTCAAGCACCAGAGCGTTGCTTACCAAAACCAAACGACCAGCTGGAACTGTTGGTGATCACCGCTGAAGGTAATCCAATTCTGCGGCGAATCAATGGTGCCAGTCGTGATCAAGTCCTAGCTGTGACTAATAGATTTCAGCGATCGCTTAGCAATCCCGACAGCTTGGATGCCAAAGCCCACCATTACCCAGCTGAGCAAATTTATCAATGGATCATAGGGCCCTTGGAGAAGGACTTAAATAACCGCAAGATTCAGAGCCTAATATTTGCTATGGATGAGGGTTTGCGCTCCCTACCTATAGCAGCTATCTACGATGGGCAACAATATCTGGTTGAGAAATATGGTGTTAACTTGGTGCCTAGTCTGAGCTTAACCTATTCTCGTCACACAGATGTGAGACCCTTCCGGGTTCTGGCAATGGGAGCATCGAAATTTCCTTATCAACAGCCTTTGCCTGGGGTAGAAGTGGAGTTAACCACCATCACTGAAAAACTGTGGAAAGGTCGCTCTTTTCTCAACGAAGCCTTTACTCTGGACAATTTAAGGGCTCAACGACAACAGCAGCAATATGGGATCATTCACCTAGCCACCCATGCAGAGTTCAACTCGGGAACTCCTAACGATTCCTACATTCAGATGTGGAACTACAAACTAAGGCTGTATGAAATGCAAAATCTGCTTTATGAGCCATCGGTAGAGTTGTTGGTACTCAGTGCTTGTCGAACTGCTTTGGGCAATCGAGAAGCGGAGTTGGGTTTTGCTGGGTCAGCCTTTCAGGCAGGAGTTGACTCGACTTTGGCAACCCTTTGGTATGTCAGTGATCAAGGTGCTCTGGGGCTGACTACTGAGTTTTACCGTCAGTTGAGAAAGACATCGAGTAAAAGTGAAGCTTTGCGACAGGCACAGTTAGCGATGATTCAAGGCAATGTGCGTATCGAGAATAATCAGTTATATGGCTCGGGCAAGAACATCTCGTTACCGCCAGAATTGTCAGGAGCAGGAAAACAAAGCTTTTCTCATCCCTACTATTGGGCTGCTTTTACCCTAGTTGGAGATCCGTAGTGAATACCAATTATTCACTGCTCATAATTTTGATAAGCAGTAACAATCCTCTGAACGAGGGGATTACGGACAACATCCTTATTGGTGAGTTCGCAGAAAGCAATACCTTCTACAGATCTTAAGATTTTTAGGGTTATCGCTAATCCTGAGGGTTGGTTGCTAGATAAATCGGTCTGGGTCAGATCACCAGTCACTACCATCCGAGAACGTGAACCCAAACGAGTCAAAACCATCTTCATCTGGGCTGGTGTGGTATTCTGAGCTTCATCAATAATCACGAAGGCATTATTGAGGGTGCGACCTCGCATATACGCTAGGGGAGCCACTTCAATAATGCCCCGTTCCATTAAATTGGCAGTCTTCTCTGTATCAATCAGTTCATGGAGAGCATCATAGAGGGGGCGCAAATAGGGATTAATTTTCTGCTGCAAGTCTCCTGGTAAAAAGCCAAGTTTTTCACCAGCTTCTACCGCTGGTCGTGTCAGAATCAGCCGTTCATATTGATTATTTAGTAACGCCTGAGCGGCTATTACCACAGCTAGGAAAGTTTTGCCAGTGCCTGCTGGTCCCACACAGAAGGTGAGGTCATGGCTTAGTACAGCTTTGATATACTGCCGTTGCCGGAAGGTTTTAGCTCGGATTACCTCACCCCGGCGAGTATGAGCCAGCACATCTTGATGTAAATCTTGTAATTCATCCTGTCGCTTAGTATCTAAGGCATGAATTGCAGTTTGGATGTCTACTCCTGTAATCCTTTTACCTTCGATCCAATAAATTTTAAGCGATCGCACTAGGGATGATACCCGCTCGACCTGTTTCTCGGTGCCAGAAATCAATAACTCTTGCCCTCGCAGCACCAGATGCGCACCGGTTTGCCGTGATAGGGTTTTCAGGTTTTCTTCCTGGTCTCCAACCAAGGCGATTGCACTTTCTGGGCTGGGTAGCTCAATTGTTTTGGATACTTCACTCAAGGTTTATCAACTACAGGCTTGCTGTCTCAACTATCGAAGTTAACTGGTAACTTAAAGTAACTTAATAGACAACTCAATCTACCAATCTTGACCAATCTTCAAGGTTTCCTGCCATTGGTAATGAGAGGTACAGCAGCCGGATGTTCTTCACCCCCTTTTCTCCATTGTCCTCTCATTACCCAAACCTTCAAAACTATTGCAATAGAGAACTTAGGAGGGAAATCTTGGAGTTACTCTAGGTCTGGCAACTCGGCGAGGTAAATTTCTTCTGACAATGGTTCTACGACTAGGGCCATTGTCTCGACGAGGGCTACTACCTGAGCCTGAGCCTTCATAGATATCCAAATAAACAGTTTGGCCAGCAGCTTGGGCTGCTGCTTTAATTACTGTCCGAATCGCTTGAATATTGCGACCACCCCGACCGAAAACTCGCCCTTTATCCTCTCCATTAAAAGCTAGTCGAATCCAGACACGCTCTTTCCCATTTGATTTCTCACAGTCTACGCTGAGGGAGTCTGGTGATTCCAAGAACGGCTCGATTAAAAATCTCACCAGTGCTGAATAATCTGGGTCATCATCTCTAACAGAAGCAGATAGGATTTCAGGTACGGATTTGTTCAAAAACATTAGCTTTTTGCAAGATATTACGCACGGTTTGTGTTGGCTGAGCTCCATTTTTGAGCCACTTCACTATTGCTGGTACATTCAGCCTCGTTTCATCATTTCTTGGATTATAGAATCCCAGTTCTTCTAGAGGACGCCCATCACGGCGTGCACTGCTGGGAATTGCCACTATTCGATAGCTTACTTCACGCTTTTTGCCGAATCGTTTTAATCTGATTTTGATCATTGTACCTAATTAATTCACCTGTTTGATTTTAAGCGATCTTTGGGGGTTTGAAAGTGAACAGGTTGAATTGTGAAGATTGTAACTGACTCAGCAGGCAAGCCGCTACCTGTTCACAATCTTCTCAGCTACCCTACTGCGCACGCCTCAGGGAACGGGCTAACCTTCAGGCTAACCTTCTTCTGTGTCACCTTTTACCGCGTTACCTTCTACCAGCTAACCTACCCTATGGGAACGCCAAAGGCGAACAACAGGCTAACCTACCCTACACCGAACGCCAAAGGCGAACAACAGGCTAACCTTCAGCGTAACCTTGGCCAAAAGGCCACGCTACGCGAACAACCTTCTAACCTTGGCCAAAAGGCCACGCTACGCGAACAACCTTCTAACCTTCTACTGGCTAAGCTTCTACTGGCTAACCTTCTACTATAATTGCCCAAATCCCTTCTTCTTCTTAGCTTTTTTCTTTTTCTTGCCAGAGCCACTACCACGCCAACCAGGTAGATTACGAGGATTTCCACCACCCATACCACCTAACATACCACCTAACCCCCCCATGGCTGGCATCTGACCTTGACCCATTTGCTGCATAAGCGATCGCATTCTGGTAAATTCACTCACCAGACCCCTGACGTCTTTTTCCGTATGACCAGAACCTTGGGCAATGCGGCGGCGGCGGCTCGGAGAGCTAGCTAATAAATCTGGGTTACGACGCTCCTCGGAGGTCATGGAGCTAATCATAGCTTCGGACTGCTTGAGCTTGGTTTCCCCTTGTTGAAGTTGAGAAGAACTGAGTTTGCCCATGCCTGGAACCAGTTTCATCAAACCACCAAGGGAGCCCATGTTCTTTAACAGGCGCATCTGCTTCAAGAAATCGCTGAAGTCAAATTTGGCTTCCAGCATTTTCTGTTGCATCTGTTCAGCATCAGCGATGTCAATCTCTTCCTGGGCTTTCTCAACCAAGGTGAGTACATCCCCCATACCCAGAATCCGGGATGCCATGCGGTCAGGATAAAATGGTTGTAGTGCCTCGACCTTTTCCCCAACCCCAACAAATTTAATCGGCTGACCTGAAATTTGCCTGACTGAAAGGGCTGCACCACCACGACTATCCCCATCAAGTTTGGAGAGAATTGCCCCAGTAATGCCGATTTGCTCATGGAAGGTGCGGGTCAGGGTTGCTGCTTCCTGACCAGTCATGGCATCCACCACTAGTAGGGTATCGTGGGGTTGGACGGTTTCTTTGATGCGGGAGAGTTCTCCCATCATGTCTTGGTCGATTTGCAGTCGTCCCGCTGTATCGATAATTACCGTATCGATAGCCATTGCTTTTGCCCGTTCTACCCCTTGACGAGCAATCTCTACTGGGTCAGCTTCTGTACCTAACTCAAACACCGGTACATCAATTTGTTGACCGAGGGTGACTAATTGATCAATGGCTGCGGGTCGATACACGTCTGTAGCCACTAGCAAACAGCTACGTTCTTGCTTACGCAGATGTAAAGCGAGTTTTGCACTAGCCGTAGTTTTACCAGTACCTTGTAGACCAGCCATTAGCACAACGGTTGGTGGGGTGTCTGCTTGGGCTAGGGGAACATTAGTTTCCCCCATCACTTGCACCAGTTCGTCGTAGACTATTTTGATGAACTGCTGGTCAGGGCGAACACCTGATATGACTTCACTGCCTTGTGCTTTCGCTTCTACTCCAGCAACGAAATCTTTGACTACTTGTAGGTTGACGTCTGCTGATAAGAGGGCGCGACGCACTTCTTTTAGGGCGTCTTGGATGTTAGAACTAGAGATCTTGTCCTGACCCCGTAGTTTTTTCCAAGCATCTTCTAAGCGTTCGGCGAGAGCATCAAACATACGTCAATTGTCAATTGTGATGGTTTTGTTTTTATGGTTACTTTACTGAGTCGCCAGAGTTTTGATATACCACACCTCTTAGCTACACACCTTACTAGCATAGCGCTTTTGGGGATTTTAGTTCAATCTGGTTGGTAAGCATTTAGCCCTGGGCTATTCGTGAAATTTCTTGAAATGGTTAAAATCAAGGCATGACTTAAGAGCTACTGCGGAATTCGGTGAGCGTGAATCAACTGTCTGTGCAAAAGATCAGGGCTAGTTTTTCTGTATGCCAGCTACCACCACCATTAAAACCGCCAGATCTATTGCGGGTAATTGTTCCAAGTGGAACCTTGCGTGAGGTTGATGCTTTCAATCGGGGGATTGAGATTTGGCGATCCCGTGGCTACCATGTTCAATTACCACAGAACTGGAACGCTAGGGAAGGTTACCTAGCTGGGACTGATAGTCAGCGACGCCAACAGTTGCTCGAAGCGTGTCTTGACCCCAAATGTCGCGGCATTCTCTGTGCTAGAGGAGGTTATGGTAGCGCTAGACTTCTGGAAGACTGGACATGGCCAGAAGAGTTGAAGGTTGGCAAGTTGAAGGTTGAAGGTTCTCAAGACAACTTGGAACCAGATAACCTTGGCCAAAAGGCCACGCTACGCGAACAACCTGTAACCTCGACCAACCTGCAACCTTCAACAAACCAACCTGTAACCTCGACCAACCTGCAACCTTCAACAAACCAACCTGTAACCTCTGCTTTGAAGTGGTTGATTGGTTTTTCTGATATTACAGCTTTACTGTGGAGTCTTGGTCAGATAGGGGTTTCCGGTGTTCATGGTCCGTTACTGACTACTATTGCTGGTGAACCGGAATGGTCACTCAATCGGTTGTTTGATTGGGTGGAAGGACGACCCATAGCACCATTAAAAGGGGTTGGTTGGGGAGGTGGTAAGGTTTCTGGTGTGTTGCTACCGGCTAATCTTACGGTCGCTACTCATCTGCTGGGTACACCCCTACAACCTTCATTATCAGGAGTTATTCTTGCTCTAGAAGATGTCACTGAGGCTCCCTACCGCATTGACCGGATGTTGACTCAGTGGCGCATGAGTGGTGCAATGGCCGGGGTGAAAGGTATTGCCTTAGGGCGGTTTAGCCGTTGTGCTCCTCCCAAGGATGTTCCTAGCTGGAGTGTGGAGGAAGTGTTGCGCGATCGCATTTGGGATCTGGGTATACCGGTTGTCTCTGACTTGCCTTTCGGTCACGATGGGGTTAACGCTGCCCTTCCTGTGGGACAGCTGGTTGAACTAGATGCTGAGGCCGGGACCTTGAGTTGGGTTGGAGGTTAGCAGGTTAGCAGGTTGAAAGTTGGCAGGTTGAAAGTTGGCAGGTTGTTGGCTTAGCGTGGCCTTTTGGCCAAGGTTAGCCAGTTAGCAGGTTAGCCAGTTAGCAGGTTAGCCAGTTAGCAGGTTAGCAGGTTGTTCGCGTAGCGTGGCCTATTGGCCAAGCTGGAAAGTTTGTTATTCCCTTTGTTTCCATCTCCTTTTAACCTTCGCGTAGCGTGGCCTTTAGGCCAAGGCACCGTCTTAGAATGTAACTTATTATTAATACTTTTTTAATCTTCTCAAATCAGGAGAGTAAACGGAATACCAGCATGATAAGCTGACAAATACACTTAAAAAAGTATAATAGGATAGATGCCATATGGCTGGGTCAACCCAGGTTCCTTATTTGTTGAGGGCGGCTCGTGGTGAGGAGTTAGAGCGCCCCCCTGTGTGGATGATGCGACAGGCAGGTCGTTATATGAAGGTTTATCGCGATTTACGGGATAAGTATCCAAGTTTTCGCGAGCGCTCCGAAAATCCAGACATAGCGATTGAGATTTCTCTACAACCCTGGAAAGCGTTTAAACCAGATGGAGTGATTTTGTTCTCTGATATTCTAACTCCATTGCCAGGGATTGGTATCGAGTTTGATATTGTCGAAAGTAAAGGGCCAATCATTAACCAACCGATTCGTACCCAGGAACAAATTGACCAGCTACATCTGTTGGATTTAGAGAAATTTGGGTTTATCCGGGAAATTTTGAAGGCGCTACGGGACGAAGTCGGCAATAAAGCAGCAGTGCTAGGTTTTGTCGGTGCTCCCTGGACTTTGGGCGCTTATGCCATTGAGGGTAAAAGTTCTAAAAATTACTCCATCATTAAAGGGATGGCCTTCTCACAACCAGCTATGCTACACCAATTCTTGGGTAAGCTAGCTGATGCGATCGCTATCTATGTCCGTTACCAAATCAATAGCGGTGCTCAGGTAATACAAATGTTTGACTCTTGGGCAGGTGAACTGAGTCCCCAAGACTACGAAACCTTTGCCTTACCCTATCAGCAGCGAGTAGTACAGCAGGTTAAAGCAACTCACCCAGATACCCCCTTCATTCTCTATATCAGTGGTAGCGCTGGAGTGCTTGAACGCATGGGACAGTCCGGGGTTGATATGGTCAGCGTAGACTGGACCGTAGACATGGCAGAAGCTAGAAAAAGATTGGGTCCTGATATGAAAGTTCAGGGCAATATCGACCCAGGAGTGCTCTTTGGGTCACAAGCTTTTATTCGCGATCGCATTGTCGATACTATTCGCAAAGCTGGCCACAAAGGTCATATCTTAAATCTCGGTCATGGTGTTTTACCCGGCACTCCAGAAGATAATGTTAGATTCTTCTTTGAAACTGCCAAAAAGGCAGATAAATTAATGGCTGTTCATGCATAATAGTAGATAACACAAGAGGAAGTAGAGAATCGATAACCAGATTCTGTCCCATTTTCTCCCTCTAGCAGTCATAGGTTTGGGTATCGCTAGTCCCCCCTAGGGTATCCTTCGGTCAGAGTTGGACCGGGCTTTCAAGGTGCAGACGTTTACTTGTCCACGTAGCCCCTCCACTAAATGGAATCCTCGCTTCAGTCTCATCCCCTTGAAGGGGATGAGATTAACAACCTTATACAACTATCTTGAGAGTGCAGATACTTGATTAGACGACTAAGGATAGAATCCTTCAAGATGCATCACCACAACAATAAAGGAAGTGTTATTCACTCGATCAAAACCTTCTTGTACCCCTAGAAGTAGTTGACCTAGTTGTTTGTTTGTGTTAGGTCAGGATCGGGAGTACATAATTGAATTGAAAATCCAAAATCCCATGACCTCTAAGCGGATTTTTATCACTGGTGCTAGTGGCTGCATTGGTCACTACATCACTGAAGCGTTAAGTCTCGACACTGACCATGAGTTGTATTTGTTAGTCAGAAACCCTGACAAATTAAAGTTTGACGACTTGAAGTTTGGCGACAAGGGGCGTGCTGGCATTACCATCCTAAAAGGTGATCTGCGGCAGATTGAAGACTTTGGTGACTTGCTCAAGACAATGAATGCGGCAATTCTGGCCGCAACCGCTTGGGGAGGTCAACACGAAACATTTGATATTAACGTTGTCAAAACTATCGAGTTAATCAACTTGCTTGACCCTACTGTTTGTGAGCAAGTAATTTATTTCTCTACTGCTAGCGTATTGGATAGGAATAACCAATTACTCAAAGAAGCTGGTGAACTTGGAACAGAATATATCTATTCAAAATACACTTGTCTGAAGCGCTTATCCCAATTAGCGATCGCTCCTAAGATTACTACCGTCTTTCCTACCTTGGTACTGGGTGGAGACGAAACTAAACCCTACTCCCATCTGTCATCGGGACTCCCAGATATTGTCAAATGGATTAACTTGATTCGTTGGTTTAGAGCTGATGGCAGTTTCCACTTCATCCACGCCCAAGATATTGCTCAGGTCGTGCAATACCTGATTGATCATCCTCCCTCTCAAGGATTGAGTGCAGAAGCAGAGTGGATTTCTAGTGGTAGATTGGTTTTGGGTTGTCAGCCGTTGAGTGTCAACCAAGCCGTAGAAGAAGTTTGTAGGTATCTTGGTAAACAAATTTATTTTCGCCTACCATTGTTTATCTGGCTTGCCAATATCTTTATTGTGCTGTTCCGGATTCAGATGGATCCTTGGAGTCGGTTTTCCTTGAATTACAGACATTTTATTTATCAAAACCCCGTGAATCCAACCACCTTTGGTTTACAGACTTACTGTCCTACACTTACTGACCTTCTCAAAGTTAGTGGCATTAGCAGAGATTAGATTTTTCAAATCGTGACACTTTAAACTAGAAACAGGACTCCTAGTTAAGTTGTCTTTAAGTTTTCCATTGCTGAAATATAAATTATGCTTAATTTTAACATAACACCATCAAATGATCCATAACTCGGCTCAAGTACCCTAGCTTAATTCTTTGATAGTCTTAGGATAAACGACGCGATTAACCGAGGTTGCTCTAACTCACAGGGAGCAGGTCTTGCGTTGCAGAACATTTGTACTATGTACCATTAGAGCAAGCTTAAACCCATGAGGGGGCTATAGATAATGTACAAATATTCTAGACATCTCCAAAAATTAACCTCAAACCCTTGTAATGCCTGGGTCAAAACCGATTTTATGGAGATGTCTTCTGCATAAGGACATGCTCCCCCTATTACCTATTACCCATTACCTATTACCCATTACCTATTACCCATTACCTATTACCCATTACCTATTACCCATTACCCAGATTTAGTACAAATGTTCTGCATAAGTGACATGCTCCCTAACTCACAAATTTATCTGAATAAAATAATACTATCATCTCCGGTTGACTAATTATTAGAATCAGTAATTAGTCTCGGGGGGATACAAGCGCACCAAAATACTTACCAGAGCTAAATTTAGCAGCTCTAACTTTACCAGCTTTAGGTTTAATATCATGTCAGGATAATTACCCTTAATAAAAACCTCCCCCATCTCCCCATCCTCATAAGGGTAGGTTTTTTAGAAAGGGGCGAGTAGGTACTTTGATTACGTATAAATTCCTCAAAATATGTATCAAAATACACAATATTTTCCGGGATAATTCTCCCCATTTCCCGCTTTTCCCGATTCCCGACTCCCGATTCCCGACTCCCGATTCCCGACTCCCGACCCAAATGTAAAAAACCTACCCCTGTGAGATCTCCCCATCTCCCCATCTCCCCATCTCCTCATCTCCCCATCTCCCCATCTCCCCATCTCCCCACCCTCTACCCCCGAACAATACTCTGGACAAATCACAAGAGTTGATAGTACCAATGTTCTATAGAGCAATCACAAAGAACGACCATTTTTTGTCCAGAGTCTTATG
>NZ_JAAHHU010001030.1:0-1773 GCF_010672095.1 Moorena sp. SIO3I6
TATTTGATCGGAGGGTGTAGAGGCTGTTTGGCTCAGCCGTTAAGGGTTTTCTACTCTTAAGAATCCCTCACTATAATCTTCGATGAGCGTGATGGGAGTGTCAAGATTGCTAATCCACAGCTTTACCGGATGACTCCCGAAGAATACCTGGAGTGGGAACCGACTCAGGAGATTCGTTACGAGTATAGCGATGGGGAAGTCTTCGCCATGACCGGAGGCTCGAAACCCCACAACCGGATTGCTTTAAATCTGGCCAGTGATCTAAATACTCACCTACAAGACAGTAGCTGTGAGGTGTATATCGCAGATGTGAAGGTAAAAATATCTTCAGTTCGTTCCTACCACTATCCAGATGTAGTAGTAACTTGTGATTCCAGAGATCAAGAGTCTAACCAGTTTATTCAGTACCCCTGTCTGATTGTAGAACTGCTCTCACCCTCTACAGAGGCATACGACCGGGGCAGTAAGTTTGCCAAATACCGCAAGCTAAAAACCTTGCAGGAGTATGTTCTAATCCAGTCAGAGACAATAGGAGTAGAATGTTTTAGGCGTAATCAGCAAGGGTTTTGGGTGCTTTATCCCTATGAAAAAGGGGATACGTTTCTTGATGCAATAGCGAGTGGGGGAAACCCCCAAGACCGCGCTGCATCGCTTACCCTCGAAAGTGTCAACTTTTCTGTAAGTTTAGAAGCACTGTATCGCAGAGTGACATTTGATTATAAATCCTAAATGAATTGTGATAATTTTTGTTCCCTTTTCCCTACTCCCTGTTCCCTGTTCCCTGTTCCCTTTAGTATATGACATCCCGAACACCCCGCTAAACATACTATTGCTAATTTAATTTTTTCCATCCTTGCTCAAGCTGATAACAAGTTAACAAGTGGAATGAAATATACCTCCGACTTTTTTACCTTGTTGCATCAAACTGTTGAATAAGTCTACAGCTAGTTTAGTATGGCCGATATAATACTCAATTCCGCTTTGACGGAGCAATTGCTCAGTTTCAGGACAGGTTTGTAGCATTAGTTGCATACCACGGGACAAAACGATAAACTCTATACCCTGTGCCAAAATTTCTTCGATATCGGCGGGTTGAATACCGGGCTGATGGCGAGTACCTGTAAGTTTCCAATCCCATTCCTTAGCACCTCCCGGCCATACTTTACAATCTTTAAATTGATAAGTTTGACCATTATTGGTTACCTCCATACGACCCCAAGAGATATGACTAATTAGACTTGTCTGAGATTTGTTCATAACTATTGCCTTTCTTTCTCGTAACTTCCCAAACTCTTACCCCTACTCCCTACTGTTGTAACCTATCGCTTCCATTCTTGTTTGGTTCTAGCCGCAATACACTAATACAGTTTATTTAACGGTTTGTTTATAAAAAGTTACCATCAAATTACCGATTTACTGTCTAACTCATCTACTTATAGTATAGGCGTTATTCTTAGTTATTCGGTCACCTAGTAATGAGATTATTACAAAAATTAAAATTTCTATAACTGCTTAAATAAACAACAACTACGTTGTCAAAGTAAAATAGCAAAGGGAACAAATAATTCTAAATTCTACATTCTTCATTCTTAATTCTACATTCTTCATTCTTCGCGTAAGCCATAACAAAACGCCTTCAGTTCCGGTTTGACAGAACTATTCGTTAAATAACTATGTACCAAAGCACAACCCCTAGCTAATAGTCCATCCAAGGTGTCCACCCGCCACAGCTTGATGGTATACCCGTCTAGGGTAGCCAGTTGCGTCCCATCT
>NZ_JAAHHU010001031.1:0-1772 GCF_010672095.1 Moorena sp. SIO3I6
GGTACAAATATCTGGGTTTTAGGGAGCAGGGAGCAGGGAGCAGGTAAGAGAGAAAAGGCAAGAGCCAATAGTCAAACAATTCTGTGTACCTCATGAGTCCTAGAAACGCTATATCTATAAAAAATAAATTTGTTTTGCTTCCTGAAGTAAATTGTCGTAACTTAACAAGTTTATATCAATACATCCCAAATATAAGAGAACCATAATGGATATCACAGGTTACACGAGAATGGATCTTCTGACTAAAGAGCAGTGGGATTTTAGCAGTCAATGTCTTGAAGAACTTGTCAATAGTGTGACAGAGCAGATTGTTAAAGCCTTGCTAGAGCTGCGCGGTAGTACAATGGGAGCTCAAGTAGATCGCCTGGAACATTCCTTACAAACAGCCACTCGGGCATTGCGGAGTGGTGCTGATGAAGAAATGGTTGTTTGTGCCCTGCTACACGATATTGGCGATAACCTTGCGCCCTATAATCATGGTCAAGTGGCTGCAGCGATTTTACGACCTTATGTGTCCCCAGAAAATGCCTGGATGATAGAAAATCATGAGGTCTTTCAAGGTTATTACTTTAACAACTTTATCGGTCAAGATCGCAATGAGCGCGATAAGTTCAAAGAGCATCCCGCTTTTGAACAAACAATTATTTTCTGCGATCGCTGGGATCAACTGTCTTTCGATCCAAATTATGACACACTTTCTATTTCCTGTTTCCGACCGATGCTCGAATCGATTTTTAGTCGCGAACCCAGACTTTAGACTGATATCAGTGCCCCGTGGCGATCGCTGAACTTAAATTTGGGTAGTCCTAAAAACTATTACCCAATCTCCTTGAAAACCCCGGCGAAGATAGATGAAATTCCCAATTAAAGCTGTACGTTTCCCAATAAATCCAATTATTAAACCGGGAATGCCAGGATTAGAAGACGATCGTGGTACTAACATTAATGGTCCATCCCTGATTCGCGTTCCTGACTGGATTGAAAATCCCCTAGGACGCTATTATCTTTATTTTGCTCATCACTTGGGTAAATATATTCGTCTTGCCTATGCCGACTCTCTAGAAGGAGAGTGGAAGATCTATGAGCAGGGAACGCTACACTTGGATGAAACAGCTTGCTCGGATCATATTGCTTCTCCAGATGTCCATGTTGACAATGAAGCCCAAGAAATACGGATGTACTTTCATGGCGACTATGAGGGGAGGGATAAGTACGATCAGGTGACAATGCTGGCAAAATCTGAAGATGGTCTGCATTTTACTGCTTTGCCAGAGATACTTGGACCATACTATTTTCGAGTTTTCCAGCACAACGGATTCCACTATGCTATTGCCAACAACTGGTATGGTACAGTTATGAAGAATCGTCCCATAGCTGGAATTGTACTCCGGTCAAAAGACGGTGTGACGGCGTTTGAGCCAGGACAAGATTTTATACTTAACCTACGACACGGTGCTGTATTGGTAAAAGGTGACCGATTGCTCGTATTCTACTCCAGATATGGCGATGCTCCCGAACGTGTTTTAATGAGCTACGTGGATTTAACCAAGGATTGGGACAAGTGGATTCCTTCAGAACCAGTTACAGTTCTCGAACCAGAAATGGATTATGAGGGAGTTGCTTTACCTATTGTCTCTTCGGAAGTTGGTGTTGCAGAAGAACCGGTGCGAGAACTGCACGACCCAGCTATCTACACCGAAGGAGAAAAAACGTACTTACTCTATTCAGTAGCAGGGGAAGAAGGTATTGCGATCGCTGAACTAAAATTTTGA
>NZ_JAAHHU010001032.1:0-1771 GCF_010672095.1 Moorena sp. SIO3I6
GTTCCATTGAAGCCGCGACCAAAGGGGCTTACGTCCTCTCTGACAGCGATGGCACTCCTGACATTATCCTGATTGGTACTGGTAGCGAAGTGTCACTGTGTGTCCAAGGGGCTGAGCAGTTGCGAGAAGAAGGGAAGAAAGTCCGTGTTGTCTCCATGCCAAGCTGGGAACTTTTTGAAGCCCAGGATGAAGCCTATCGGGAATCCGTCTTGCCCAAAGCAGTGACCAAGCGCCTCGGGGTCGAAGCTGGTGTCAGCTTTGGTTGGTGCCGTTACTTGGGTACCGAGGGGGATATGATTAGCATTGATCGCTTTGGTGTTTCTGCTCCCGGTGGCGTCGCTATGGCAAAGTTTGGTTACACGGTTGAAAATGTAGTCGCTAAAGCCAAAGCCTTGTTGGGATAATTAAACCAATATAACCCCTAATTATACCTAACTGAACTAGGGTAAACATTTCCATGGTCATGGGAAACCAAGACTAATGCTTGTTCTAGTGGCATAGGGAAAAACGGAGAGTTTCTCCTCTTCCTTTCTGCCACCACCAGGGCTATTTCGTTTACCGTTGGGCTCCCCCACAGAAGCCATTCTAGGGCAAGATCCAACTTGATAAACAAAGTCTGCGTGGTGATCTTCTAACGGTCGTAGCCAAGCACAGAGGCTATAAAATTTGTGGGATTAGTTTGTGTAGCCCAAGAATAAATTCTCCCTTAGGCCATTAGCCTTGGGGGTAAAGTTAGACTTTACCCCCAAGGCAGTATCAGTCCTGATGATGCCAACCTTGTATATTGGACTATCGCTAAGATATACTTGACTCAGCAAGTAGACCATGACAAGTCAAAATCTCATAGTCAAACAGATAAACACAGAAAGTGGTCATAACTATTTGCGTTTATCTGTTTTTGGGTAAACTCAGAATCTGTTTAGACAATCTGGTAATGTAAGCGCCATGTTTCAAGACTCTTCCTACCCAAGCTAGCCCATGGGAAGTTGAAAAATCGCAGATGAATAGGCTACGGGTTATGCTGGAAGATATTAACTTTGAGACCTTTGAGACCATCCCTTAACCGTATTGACCTCGGATGCTGACTCAGTTGGCACACGAGTAGCCAAGGCGTTTTTAATGGGATTAGTAAAGTACCTTGGAGAACGTTGAACACGCTGGGCTAGTGTTAACAGCACATAGATTGTGATTAAGTAGCCAGTAGCTAGCAGGGGGATCATTAACGACATATCAATGTATAACATAAGAGTGAACAAGAGACAGGTAGATGCAAATTTCTAGAGAAATCTGCTGCAAAGCAATCCTAAAACCTTACAGTTCTAATGGTTTTAGGATATGGTTGCGGATAATAAGGTATAGGATACAGGTATTTGGCGCAATTGGCCCTAACCACCCAAGCCTAGGTAACTCCTGATCTTAAGGTGAGAATTATCTCGACTTAGGCTCCCGATTAGGCAACTCTTGGTGGTTATGTCTGCTTTACAAGTTGACTCAGTAGAGATACTGAGATATAGACGGGATAGAGAGGCTTGTCTTGCCTAAGCCAACATCTTTACTATGGTGGGATCACCGAATTTAACTCTCCCCTTACCACATTTGGAATTCAGTATGTTAAATCTTTTAAACCCTCAATTCTCAGGATAGCACAAAAATCCTGGGTAGCCATGCCGAGATCGCTACAGACTTAACAAGTCTATACAATTACTCATATTTCCTTCCAGTTATGCCATAAACTCAACAAAATTTTCCTATCGGGGACGGTTAGCTTAGA
>NZ_JAAHHU010001033.1:0-1771 GCF_010672095.1 Moorena sp. SIO3I6
AATACAAAAGATTAGAACTAAACTAAGCGTGAGAAGGGTTTTGAGGTCATGTTTCCTGAGTTCGTGAAAGCACCAGATATAGAGGATTGGAAGAAATCGAATTGAGGCGTTGCTGAATTGAAGTCTGTTGGTATAAACACTCTTTTCTATTAGTTGACCACAATTTAATTATTTTTCGGAGATATCTAGTAGTCGGAGTATATATCGAACTCAGGTCAATCGATTCTATCCCTCCTACATGCTAAATGGAAACTCTTCGATTTGCCGAAGGTAAACCTGAAGCAACTGGCTGTCTGGGGGCGCGCAAGTAATACCAGAATTAGCAAGTCCCTTAACAGTATTCTCGCAATCCAACTTTGACGTGAAGGAGGATGCCTCTAAATAGGTTAGCTGGGTTCCGGGAATTTTTTTGGTTAAAAACGGCAAGATGGGACTTAAAACATTTTCTGGGGAACTCAAGATCACATCCCGCATTTTTGATTCCCACTGGGGATAGTCTATTTGCTCGATAGGGTAGCCGAGAGAACGGATGAGATCGACTAGCTCCCCTATCTGCAAACACTGAGGATTGACTAAGTGGAAGCTTTTTCCTAGGGATTCTTTCTGCCTAGATAGATAAACAATGGCTTGACTGACATAGTCTACTGGTGTCAAATCGAATTCAATATTGAGATCGGGAGCAATGCCTTGCTCGACAAAGCTCTTTAGCAGCCTACCTAAGGTTTGCTCGGCATTAGATGCGCCAGTTTTACTGTGCCCGCTAATCGTCCCCGGTCGGTAGATACTAACCGGAATGCCGAGGGAATGTGCGGTTTTAAACAATTTTTCTGCTACCCATTTACTTTGAGCATAACCTCCATAGACTACTTCACAATCCTCCAAAGGGTCTTCTTCTCGAATGGATGGCTTGTTGAAATACCCTGTTGACTTAAAAATAGCGGGTGAAGAGATAAAATGGACGGACTTGAGTTTGATTTGACTGGCTAATCTCAAGATTTCCTGAGTTCCTCCCACGTTGGCTGCTCGCATAGCCCTGTAGGGATACGCTAAATTTAAGAAGGTAGCAGCGTGATAGATAATATCGATTTCCCGTGCTAGCTGCTCGAACTGTTGCTCGTGCAGTCCCAAAAGTGACTGGGACAAATCCCCTATGACTGGAATAATCCGGGAGTTGAAATTTTCATATTCCAGTAAATAGCGATCGAGGTTGTTGGTAATTTTATGCTTGCCTTCAGCAGTAGTCTTACAGGCACGAACCAGGCAATAAATTCTGGCTTGGGTTTGTCTGAGGAGTTCATCGAGTAAAAAAGCACCGAGAAATCCTGTTGCTCCAGTCAAGAAAATAGCATTGGGTTCGGCATAAGACCCAACGGAAGTAAAGTTCGGTTTGATGATGGGATCTAAAACTGCCTCTGAAAGCAACTCTTCCACAGTCATGCTTTCAATCCCTGCAGCTTCTTCTGAGTTGCTGAATGTCTCGATTGCTTCAGCCATGTGAGCTACTGTGGGTGCTTCTAACAAGGTGCGTAGGGGGAAATCAACTCCAAAAGTGTGTCTTACTTGGAAAAGGAGCCGAATTGCTAGGAGAGAATTTCCTCCTAATTCAAAGAAGTTGTCCCTCAGGCCAATTGGATGGATGTGTAAAACCTGACTCCAGAGTTGGGCTAATTTTGTTTCTAGTGAGGTACGGGGTGGGACAAATTCTTGCTCTAAAATAGGTCGTTCGGGATTGGGCGCTGGGAGCGATCGCCTGTCTAACTTACCATTATGA
>NZ_JAAHHU010001034.1:0-1769 GCF_010672095.1 Moorena sp. SIO3I6
CCTTTTGGTACTAATGATTTAGGTCAGGATCAACTGGCTCGGGTATTGTGGGGGGGACGCATCTCTTTAACGGTGGGAATTGCGGCGATGGTAGTGGCGATTTCTTTGGGAACGTTAATTGGAGCGTTATCTGGTTTCTATGGAGGAGTAATCGATACCTTCCTAATGCGCCTGACGGATTTATTTTTAGCATTACCTCAGCTACCGTTGTTACTGTTAGTGATTTATTTATTCCGAGATGTGATGCGGCAGCTGGCTGGGCCAGAGTTAGGTATTTTTCTATTAATAGTGCTAGTAATTGGTTGCTTGAATTGGATGTCCGTGGCGCGATTAGTAAGAGCTAGTTTCTTGACAGTGCGGGAGATGGATTTTGTAACCGCAGCTCGCTCGATTGGTGCTAAACCTCGTCGATTGATTTGGGCTCATATTCTTCCTAATGTGCTTAGTCCGGTAATTGTTGCGGCTACCTTGGCCGTGGGAAATGCGATTATTACTGAGTCTACCTTGAGTTTTTTAGGATTAGGGTTTCCCCCTGATGTTCCGACCTGGGGAAGGATGCTATTTGATGCCCAAAATTATATTGAAATAGCGCCTCATATGGCAATTTTTCCAGGATTAGCGATTTTTTTAACAGTGCTTAGTATTAATTATATTGGGGATGGATTGAGAGATGCTTTGGATCCGCAAACGAGGAGAAAGTAGGGAGTAGGGAGTAGGGAGTAGGGAGTAGGGAATAGGGAATAGGGAATCGTTGCGTAGTGGCGTGGCAAGCTTAAAATAGTGCAATAGATTTTTGCTCCCCATCTTCCCACACTCCCCACACTCCCCACACTCCCCACACTCCCCACACTCCCCCATCTGTTTCTAATGCATCAAATTAAGCTTGCCACGCCAGTAGGGTGCGTTAGGGGTGGCTCTAATTTTCCGCCTCCTAGCCAGTTGGAACAGCCCGCCCCGTAACGCACCACCGGGTCAAAGTACAACAGCTTTTATAGCAACAAATATAGATTAATGCACCCTGCCAAATCGTCCAAAAGGAAAAAGACGGAATAAGACTTGACCATAAATTTGATCCCTATCCACCTCGCCCATCAACAACTTATCCTGATCATCTGGATTTTCACCCAAAACTAAATAACAACAAGAAGGGATTTCTCTCTCTACTTCGTCGTAATCTTGGATCGGGATTCCTTGAATGTAGTCAGTTTCCAACAGTTGACCATTGACATAAACCTCTCCTTGCTTAATGGCAAACTTGTCCCCAGGTAACGCTACAATCCGCATAATGTAGTCCAAATCACCATTAAAGCCTTGCTGTGCCAAATCTTTGGTAATCCGAAAGTGAATCACATCTCCGTGGTGGAATTTGCGCCAATGACGGGTGACAATATCACTGAGAACCACATCACCGCTCTGGACTAATGGTACTACCGTTCATTCTAGCCCACTGTCAACCCTATAGATGCTGCTACTAAGAATTAGAAAAACAAACACAGAAAGTCCCAACAGAATATAGCCCAGCCCAGGGTTTTTATAACCTTCAATCAGGGGGGCTGGAACAGGTTCATTGCCCACAAAATACTGACGTAGGGAATCATGAATAAAACGGTAACGGCCTCCCACTTGCTGAATCAACCGCCGTTCTGCGGCATAACTGAGGAACCTGGCATAGTTCCAAGGAATTGCTCCCCTTTGCCACAAAATTAGCCTCAGGGTCAAGTGCCGTATCAAGTCTTGACCGCCAGCTAGTGCCGAAAGCAAGCCTACAA
>NZ_JAAHHU010001035.1:0-1767 GCF_010672095.1 Moorena sp. SIO3I6
CATGACTTTCGTGTAGCACTCCTCAACGGGGAAATTGTTCACTCTATAGTACGTACTCCAGCTTCAGGAAAATTAGTAGCATCCGTGACTGAAGGAGGCGAGATGCGTGTTGTAGAAATAGAGCTTATCCCTAGCAGTGTCTTAGATCTAGTCGAACAAATTGAAAAACATATGGTACAGTACGGTAACCGGTTTTATGGCATTGATCTTGCCCTAGTTAACGGTCAACCGAAAATCATCGAGCTTAATTCTCGTGTTAGCATTTGGGACAATCAACAACATGAAGTATTCGCTAGCACGAAGAGAAAACTTGCCGAAGTTTTGGTATCACTTTGATACTTGGGTAGGGTGCGTTAGGGACGGGCGATCCCTCATTTTCTCGGTAGCCATTGTTCGGATAGTCCGTCCCGTAACGCACCACTAGCTCAAACAGCAAAAATGAGATGCACCCGTTAGGGACGGGCGATCCCTCATTTTATGCTTCGTCGTCACCGTTGGGACAGCACGCCCGAAAATTGTAACGGGCAAGATGCCCATTCCACCCACCGGGTCAAACAGCTTTTAGGATATGCACCCTTATCAATTCCACCAAATCAGCAATTATACTAAATATTAAATTATGATCGAGTTTGAAAAAATAATCAACTTAACTGTTGATAAACTCCTTAAATATTTGCAGGAAAATCAAAATACCGACACCAAGGTAATAGATTATAAAAACCCTCAAACCCTTAAGGAAAAACTCGATTTAAGCTTACCAGAAAACGGAGTTCCCTTAGCCGATTTAATTCCGATTATTGAATCGTACCTCGACCACAGCGTGCGGACTAGTAGCCACAAATTTTTCAACCAGCTTTGGGGTGGATTTGAGATAACTGGATTATTAGCAGAAATGGTAACTAGTACTGCTAATACTTCTATGTATACCTATGAAGTTGCTCCAGTAGCCACGCTAATAGAGATTAAATTGATTGAGGCTCTCAACGACTTGATCGGTTTTCCTCAAGGTGAGGGATTGATGGTTACAGGAGGGAGTAATGCTAATCTGATCGCCATGCTTTGTGCGCGACACAAACTCCTACCCGAAGCCAAAAACAAGGGATTGGGAAATCACCAGCTAGCAGCATTCATCTCCGATCAGGCTCACTATTCCTTTTTCAAAGCCGCAAATTTGTTGGGCATGGGGATAGACAATGTAGTCAAAGTCAAATCCGATCATGAGCAGCGCATGTGCCCGCAACAATTAGACGCTGCTATTCAACAAAGCCTAAGTGAAGGAAAAACACCTTTCTTTGTGACAGCTACTGCGGGCACTACCGTTGCCGGTGCATTCGATCCGTTGCCCTCAATTGCAGAAATTACCAGCAAATATGGACTCTGGCTACATGTGGATGGGTCTTGGGGTGCTCCGGTTTTGTTCAGCAACCAGCACAAGCATCTGTTGCAAGGTAGCTCCTTAGCAGATTCTTTTACTTGGGATGCTCACAAACTCATGGGCGTGCCCTTGATTTGTTCAGCTATTCTAGTTAAACAACCAGGGACTTTATTGGAAGCTTGTTCTAGTCAAGGTACCCACTATATCTTCCACGATGATGAAGATAGTGCCTATAATCTCGGAACTATGTCCTTGCAGTGTGGGCGGAAAGTAGATGCCCTTAAGCTGTGGCTAGCCTGGAAATACTATGGCCAAAATGGTTATGAAGCACGGGTTGACCGCTTGTTTGAACTCGCTAGCTACGCGGCGGACTATATTCGCAATTGTGAGAA
>NZ_JAAHHU010001036.1:0-1766 GCF_010672095.1 Moorena sp. SIO3I6
GATACACTGGAGCATGCCGAAAGGCCGGTCAAAAGACTGAGTTTACCCAGGAGCTGGGTGAGGTGAAAGTCTCACGCCCAGTTCTGAAGCGGAGGTGCTCCCCTTAATAGGGGACATCGACCGTAACAAGACCTATCCG
The DNA here is from genome assembly GCF_010672095.1 of Moorena sp. SIO3I6. Taxonomy (NCBI): domain Bacteria; kingdom Bacillati; phylum Cyanobacteriota; class Cyanophyceae; order Coleofasciculales; family Coleofasciculaceae; genus Moorena; species Moorena sp. SIO3I6. Next base: position 140 of record NZ_JAAHHU010001036.1, read on the forward strand.
GTTCACAATTTTCTAAGGGTTCACAGGCTATAAGTCTTTTGAAGAACCGAACATGCACAGTAACCAGTCTTTCTTGGGACTCGTTAGCAAGTTGGTGAGTCTGATGAAACCCAACGCAGACTAACTCACCTTCTGTGAACTTTTTCTCGTCCTTTGTTCGGTAGCCCTGCTTTCCTTGTAAGTGCTCCACTGGATCATAAAAGCGGTGGGTAAGGGTTCCTTTGTAGACACGGATTATGCTAATTTCCTCTCCGTGGGTATGTATTTGTGAAAACTGACCCGGCTCCCAAGAAATAACAAAAATACCACCAAAAGGGGTCATACAAACTAAGCGGCGATGGTAGTCACTCTCTTTAAAACTAATAGATTGCTCGATTAGCTTTTGACTCAAATTAAGGTTCGCCGCAAGCTCTTTGAACCTCTCCATACTCATGTCTTGGGGCGCTATGGCATTTACCTGATAGATAAACTCGTCTAGCGAAAGGAGACCAGAGCAACCTGAAGAGGGACAAGACTGCAAGGACTGGCTGATCAGCTGATCTACCCTGTCAATGCACTGGTCAAACTGCGAATCTAATACTGCCAGCTCAAACATTTGTGCCATTCTCTCACCATCTTCTGGCGTAAGCTCTTTTTGAGTCGCTAGCTGGTGATACTCTTGAACCAACTGAAAAAGCTCTGGCTGTTCCGGAAGATTATCTGGCTGACAGACTTCTAGGAGTATTGTTTTGAGTTGTTCTTTGGAATCTTCTGAAATTTCACCTTGACTGAACATAGTGACAAACTTCTACGTATTTAACAGGCGTTCCTTGATCTACTTTTCAAAAGCGCTTGCTCTTGGAAAGCTTGGTTTCTATAAATAAGAGACCACAGGAAGCGAAACGTGACGCAGAGTTTTGTAAAGATTCTTGACGGGTTATCACCAAAGGTGCTGGCTAAAAACCAATACCGCCCCTCACCACCCATTCCACGTCTCCCTACCACAACGATAACTGCGCCTGTTCATAGCTGGCCATTGGGTACTGGGTCAATGGGAGTTCTAGAGGTGAAGGCGCGTTCGCTACGCTACGCGATCGCAAAAGCACGCAAAATATACGGCCTTGCTTAATAATGGAATGATTTGAATAGTTTTGTGGAACGGGCATCTTGGTGGAACAGCCATCTTGGTGGAACTGGCATCTTGCCAGTTTCAATATATTCCCGGCGGGCAGAATGCCCACCCCACTCATATTTATCCAAAGATTCAGCAATGCCGAGAAAGCCAAAAGCAAAGAGGGTTTTAAGCGATGCATTCCCTACTCCCTACTCCCTACTCCCTACTCCCTACTCCCTACTCCCTGTGCAATAGATAGTATGAAAAAAAATACCATGGCCGTTGGCCACGCTACACGAACAGAGGAAAACTATGGCAACAGGGATGCTCCTTAACGGGCAATGGACTAATGAAGCCTATCAGCAAGACCCCCAAGGACGATTCATGCGTAATCCCACCAAGTTCCGTAATTGGATTCGTGCTGATGGCTCCACAGACTATAAACCAGCCTCTGGACGCTACCATCTCTATGTTTCCTATGCTTGTCCCTGGGCGCACCGCACTCTGATTATGCGAGCCTTAAAGGGATTGGAG
>NZ_JAAHHU010001037.1:0-1760 GCF_010672095.1 Moorena sp. SIO3I6
CCACACCAGGGATATCTTCGAGCAAGGCATGACCCCCAGCCAATAGGGCCACTATCACTAGACGAATGGCATCTGCTTTACCAACAATCACACGACCGAGATTTTCCTGGAGCTGTTGAATTCGTTGTCTCATATAGCAGTGTTCAATTGGGTGAGGGACAAAGTCTTGGGTTTTAGGGAACAGGGAACAGGGAACAGGGAACAGGGAACAGGGAGCAGGGAACAGGGCAAACATCCCCCTATCTCCTATAAGCTAGCAAGGGTTTTCGGAAAATGGTAATTCACAAGAGTGTGGGGAGATAGGGAGATAGGGAGATGGGGAGATGGGGAGATGGGGAGATGGGGAGATGGGGAGATGGGGAGATGGGGAGATGGGGAGATGGGGTTTATCATACTTATGAGGTTGATGCAAGTTTCTTACCCCGATTCCCGATTCCCGATTCCCGACTCCCGATTCCCGTGAACAGAAACCCCTAAGATTCAGAGTCTTCTTCCTCCATGGGCAGACTTTTATCAAGAAAAATTAAAAACTTCCCATCAGGCATGAGCTGTTTCAGGGTATGGGAATACCTCCTAGCATCAGAAGGGTTCCAGAACCGAGCGAAAACTAATGGTGGCCTGCCTCGCAATAGGCGAATCATGACCCACGGGTGTAAGCTGGGACTATAGGACATAATTGAGGTATCTCCTTTAAGGGGGAGCCAGAGCCAGCCTTCGGCGTGAACATCTTCGGGCTGGCTCTTACTTTTATATCTCCATTTTTATTATATCACAAAAAATCATAAATTATAGCATATTTTGAAAACTTTTGTAAATTTTTGGAGGAGTCGGGAGTAGGGTGTAGGGTGTAGGGTGTAGGGTGTAGGGTGTAGGGTGTAGGGTGTAGGGTGTAGTCGAGTAGGGTGCGTTAGGGGCGGGCTTGCCAGCATGTTCAACCTCGTAACCAATGTTGGGATAGTCCGCACCGTAACGCACCACCAGTCAAACTGATTTTGTGTTGGGGTTTAGCTACGGGATTAGCGATCGCATAACTAATACAGAAGCGTACGCATCACCAATACAGAAGCGTACGCATAAACGAAAGCGCGATCGCATCACCAATACAGAAGCGATCGCATCACCAATACAGAAGCGTACGCATAAACGAAAGCGCGATCGCATCACCAATACAGAAGCGATCGCATAAAGGAAAGGAAAGCGCGATCGCATAAAGGAAAGGAAAGCGCGATCGCATCACCACTACAGAAGCGTACGCATAACTAATACAGAAGCGTACGCATCACCAAGTCGGTTGAGCAACTACAGAATTCTAATCAAGAATCAGTGAGCCTCCCCTAACTCCCTAGTGGGTGATCCCCCCTAACCCCCCTTAATAAGGGGGGAACAAGAGCCAGCTATTGATGTGATTCTTAATTCTTAATTCTTAATTCTTAATTCTCAATTCTACATTCCCCTAAAAAAATCCCTAGCTGCTTGACAGTCTGTATGAATTTGGGCTTTGAGCTGGTCTAGGGAGGAAAATTTTTGTTCGGAGCGGATAAATTTCTGGAGGCTTACGGTTAGGGTTTGGCCATATAAGTCTCCGGACCAATCGAATAGATGAACTTCGACGGTTAAACTGGTGCCTTTGACCGTGGGGCGCATACCAATATTCATGACACCAGGATGGGAAGATAAATTGGTGTCTCGGTGAGAGGGTTCAGGGGTATGGGAGACTTCGACGCAGTAAACCCCGAGCTTGGGTAAAAATTTGTCTGGGG
>NZ_JAAHHU010001038.1:0-1759 GCF_010672095.1 Moorena sp. SIO3I6
TTGATCAACTTGCTCAGGGCATGATCGAGGTATTTTCTGGTCAGCGTCAACTCCCTAGCTCTGAGGCTTGTCAAGCTTATGTTCATGAGCACTATACTTGGCCGGTGATTGCTCAACGAATTAAATCGGTTTATCAAGCTGCTATAAATTAATCAACATTTATAGCAATTTTTAATTAGGTGAGGTACGTTTATTCTTGCTTTTAGGGGGCATGCAGCTTCATAGCAGGGAGCTTCAGAGCAAGACTAAAAATTAATGTACCTCATTAAACTAGTAAATGCGATAGCCGAGATCAGTGATCAGATTAGTCTGTGAGCTTTTGCACGTTTGAAACACTCTTTTTGAACTACCCACTCTTATGAAGCGCCGTCGAGTCCTTTTTGTCGATCATGCCGCCGTTTTGGGGGGAGCTGAGTTAAGCCTGCTGGATCTCGCAACTGCCTACCGGGACACCAGCGAAGTACTGCTGTTTGCCGATGGCCCGTTCCGGCAACGGCTCGAAGCTGCACAGGTGAAGGTCAAGGTCATACCTGCACCCCAATCCATCTTAGCCGTAAAAACTTCAGGGGGACTCAGTGCTGTCAAGGCATTACCTGCCCTGTGGTGGATGGCTCGTCAAATAGCAGCAGCTGGACGTAACTTTGAGCTAGTACACGCTAACTCCCAAAAAGCGTTCATTGCTGCTGCGATCGCAACATTGATGGGCGGTCCCACCGTGGTTTGGCACCTGCGAGATATTGTGACCGCACAACACTTTAGCTCGGTCAATCGTGCCATAGCCGTTTTCCTAGCTAATCGTCGAGTATCTCAAGTATTGGTCAATTCTCGTGCTACTGGTGAAGCCTTTATCGCTGCTGGGGGACGCGAAGACCTAGTCACACTGGTTTACAACGGCATTGCTTCAGACCCCTTCGATAATCTGGCATCGGATCAATCCGCTCAAATCCGTGACCAGCTCGGCATTGGTGATGCTCCACTAGTTGGTGTATTCAGTCGGCTATCTTACTGGAAAGGTCAGCATATTTTACTAGAAGCCTTACAGGAACTCCCCAATGTACACGCCCTGTTGGTTGGTAAAGCCCTATTTGGTGAAGCAGAATACGCCTCACGGCTAGAAGCCATGGCTGCGGCACCAGAACTTGCTGGTCGTGTTCACATGCTGGGATTTCGCAATGACGTGCCAGCATTGATGTCTGCTTGCAATATTGTACTCCATACCTCTACTGAACCGGAACCCTTTGGTAGGGTGATTGTTGAGGGTCAGTTAGCAAAACGACCCGTAGTTGCTGCTGCTGCTGGTGGTGCAGTGGAGTTGATTCAGGATGGCGAGACTGGTCACTTGGTACCGCCAGGAGATTCAGTAGCACTGGCTAAGGTCATTGGTAATTTGCTATGTGATCCAAGCGCTGCAGATAGCCTAGCCGAGCAAGGTTATATCCATGCCAAGTCTACTTTTTCCCTGGAATCCCTGTTGATGACCTTTGACCAAGCTCTGAACAAGGTATAGCGCTGCGCTATACCATCAATCCTAGTTTCACATTTGATTTGAAAACGCTATAAACGCCAGGGTAAGGGCAAGAATCAATAAGGCATAATTTTTATAAAAAATATTGAAAAAAAAATGCAATAATGATGATGCTCAAGGCTTAATATTGTCTTAATCCTTGCCCTATATAGCATTTATAAATAGGTCATGAACAATCTTGCTGATTCTTGATGCAGTGGCTCATGGGGAGGGGCTGCGTGGGTCACCTGCGTC
>NZ_JAAHHU010001039.1:0-1758 GCF_010672095.1 Moorena sp. SIO3I6
AAAGGGATCCAGCCAAAATGGTTGCGGTTAGGCGGGTAACCCAGGAGAATAAAGGTAAAAAGACTGCCGGAATAGACGGGGTTAAGTCACTCACCAAGAAACAACGCCTCGCCTTAGTAGCCAAACTAAAAATCTCCAAAAAGGCTAAACCAACTAGAAGGGTATGGATTCCCAAACCCGGACAGAAGGAAAAACGCCCTTTAGGTATCCCCACCATGTACGACCGCGCACTACAAGCTCTAGCCAAACAAGCCTTAGAGCCTGAGTGGGAGGCAAAATTTGAATCCAATTCATACGGTTTCAGACCAGGACGCTCATGTCATGATGCCATCGAAGCCATATTCAACAATATTAATAAGACTCAGAAATGGGTTTTAGATGCAGATATTGCCAAATGCTTCGATAAAATCAACCATGATGCACTTCTTAAAAAATTAAATACCTTCCCTACACTATCGCGATTAATCAAATCTTGGTTAAAAGCCGGAGTAATGGACAAGGAAACACTCTCACCTACAAATGAGGGAACTCCTCAAGGTGGTGTAATATCACCACTTTTAGCGAACATAGCCCTCCACGGAATGGAACAGGTGATACAGGACTATGCGAATTCTATAAAGGGAAAAAAGACCCACTATAAGAAGGGTTTAGCTCTTATTAGATACGCAGACGACTTCGTCATCCTACACCCAGACCAAAAAGTGGTAGAAGAATGTCTTGAAGTCATCAACTCATGGTTACACGACATGGGGTTGGAATTAAAGTCAAGCAAAACAAAAATAACCAACACAAAGGAAGGATTTGACTTCTTAGGATTCAACATCCGACATTACAAAGTTGGAAAGAAACACTCTAAACGCGGCTTTAAAACAATCATAAAACCATCTAAAGAAAAAATCCTGGAGCATTATGGGCAGCTCTCAAAAGTTATAGAAAAAAACAGAGCTGCCCCACAGAAGGCTTTAATAAGCCAACTCAAACCTATTATAAGAGGATGGTGTAACTACTACAGTTCAGCCTGTAGCCAGGAAACCTACAAAAAAATAGGAAACTTGCTCTGGAATAAACTCCGAAGATGGGGATACAGAAGACATCCTAATAAATCAAGAACCTGGGTAAACAATAAATACTGGGGAACCATTGAAAAGGACAGATGGACGTTCATGACAGGAAAGGACAACTACCTGCCAAAACATGCTAAGACAAAAATTGTCAGGCATATTAAAATCCAGGACAACAGAAGTCCTTATGATGGTGACCTAGTTTATTGGAACACCAGAATGAGAAAGCATCCTGAGATGACCACTCAGAAGGGAAGGCTTTTAGAACGGCAAGAAGGGAAATGCGCTCATTGTGGTCTTACCTTCAGAAGTGGAGATTTATTAGAAAAACATCACATCTTACCACGTAACAAAGGTGGAAGTAACAAAGATGAAAATCTAGAATTACTACACCTACACTGCCATGATGCCAAGCACGGGTCAAAAACTAATTCATCAGAGTTAGACGAAAATCCGTTCTAGAGGAGCCAATGTCAAGGACTGTACTGTAATGAGGAGCCGTATGATGCGAAAGTGTCACGTACGGTTTTGAAGACGAGTCAGTGAGGTGACTCACTGGCTTAGTTTAATCCCCCTGGCTGAGAGATTCGGCAAAGCCGACACTTCGTGAACAGCTTGCATTGGCGGGTAATGGTCTATCTTGGTAGACTTTGGTAGCTAAAAAGTATCGGTAAACAGTAATTGTTCCATCAGCTGA
>NZ_JAAHHU010000104.1:0-22756 GCF_010672095.1 Moorena sp. SIO3I6
CATTACCAGGCTCAAAGGGAAAGGAAAATATAAATCTGTACGCACTTTGAGTCACTCTGGACAACATCATGACCAACTAATTAGGTTGGGAACAGGTTATCAAGGTAATCCAATTCTCAACTTACGTAAGTCGTGGTAAAACATGGTTCAACATGGTATCGCTACCTAACTTCTGTGATAGAGCCTGAAGTTTTACCTCCCTACCTCGTAGCTGATTTGTACGCTCGTCGCTGGCGAATTGAGGAGACTTTTATCACTCGAATAACGCTTATTGGGTTTGAGTTACTTGTGGACTGGTTCTGTCAATGGTATTCAATTACAATTGTGGGCTACTTGGTTATTTTATGTGGTCTTAATCGACCTATCCGATGAGGTAGCTAAGGCCTTTGGCCACGCTACGCGAACAGAATTATCAATACCAATGGAGTGTATTTCTGTAGAAATGGTTTTTCGCGGACTGTATCATTTTGGAGTTGCCTATCATCAAGGGAAAGCCACTGACCCAGTGGCCTATTTAACGGCTCTCGAGAACCAAGAAAAGGGGGTTGTCAAAGCCCCTCGTACCAGGAGAAAAAAACCTCCCCTTGATTTGTCTCCTTTCCCACACTCAGAGGGCTTGACAAATTGCTATGCCTGCTTAACTGTCACCAATGCCCATTACCCATTACCCATTACCCATTACCCATTACCAGAGAAGGGATATGATAAATAGTCAAATTGTCTTTTTTATTGTCCCTTTGCCAGCACTATGGGTAAGTTTACCTTAAGACCAGCCACAGAAGCTGATGTAGCGATTCTGTTTAATTTGATTAAGGCACTAGCAGAGTATGAGAAACTCTCCGAAGCTGTCACTGGCAATGCTGATGACCTGAAAGAACACCTGTTCGGCGCTAAACCCTATGTAGAGGCGATTATCGTTGAACAGGGTGGTCAAGGGGTGGGATTTGCACTGTTTTTCCACAACTATTCCACATTTCTAACTAAGCCGGGAATTTATCTAGAAGATTTATTTGTATTACCGGAATTTCGCCGCCAAGGTATCGGTAAAGCCATACTCAGTTACCTGGCTCAGCTAGCAGTGGAGCGTGGCTATGGGCGTTTAGAATGGAGTGTACTGGATTGGAATGAACCTGCGATGGCATTTTATGAACATATGGGAGCAGCAGTATTGCCAGACTGGAGAATTTGTCGAGTGACTGGGACGGCTCTCAATCAGCTAGCTGAGTATACTGATCCGGCTTCGACTGACTAATGTTGCTCAAATGCTATACTACGAGGTATATACAGCTGCGACCCTAAACATCTAGTTGCAGGTCAACGGCAAAAATGACATAGGGTAATTTACATATCGGTTTATATTAATAAAATCACTAATGACTATTTGGGTAAACGAGCAGATTGATCCATCGGGTCTTCTATACTCTTGTATTGCCACTTGCAACGAAGAGCAGGCGAGGGATTGCCACGAGTCGTTTCAGAATAACTTGACTGATCAGCAAAAAGCAGCGGGTTGGGTTGCCCGATTACGCACAGTTAAGTCTTGGGATGAAGTGCCGGTGAATACCTTGAAACTGAATTAGATCAAAACTGATATCATCCCCGGCAGCATCAATACTGTAAAGGATAGGGTAATTGGGTAAAAGGTAATTGGGTAAAAGGTAATTGGGTAAAAGGTAATTGGTAATTGTAATTACTCCCTGACCATACAATTACCCAAAAAAAACCAACGACAAAGAACACTACCGGGCACCACTAGACATGACATGATGTCTTGACAGTTAACCGTCAACCTACCCTAAATCGGACGCCAAAGGCGAACAACCTTCAACCTTCAACCTCCAACATTCAACATTAAACCTTCAACATTCAACCTTCAACCTTCAACAAAAAATCAACTGACCTTCTAAGCCCAAGATCTATTTTGGCTTGGGCAGTCGTAGCAAATTGGAACGGATTGGACCGAGAATCTGGTTTAGCTCACGCAATTGATCAGCTGTCCCCATACAAATCAGTAGGTCTCCTGGTATGAGTTTAGTGTCACCGTCTGGTCCAGCAATCAGACGACCGGAATCCCGGCGAATTGCTAAGACCATAGCACCAGTTTGCGATCGCAGTCGGGCTTCCCTGAGGGTTTTGCCCACGCAAGGACAGGTTTCGGGGTCTAGCAGAAACTCTTCCATATAAAAAGAGCTATCAGTTCCGGTTAGAATCCCATCCACAAAATCCATGACTTGGGGTCTAAGGGCTGCAGCTGCCAAGCGTCTACCACCAGTGATGTAGGGAGAAACTACAGCATCTGCACCAGCTCGCTGCAATTTTTGAACAGCTTCTTCAGAGCTAGCACGAGCGATGGCTCGAATTCGGGGATTGAGGGTTTTGGCAGACAAGATAATATAGAGATTTTCGGCATCTGAGGGCAGGGCAGCCACCAGACAAATTGCCCGTTCAATCCCCACATTTAGCAGAGTTTCATCCAAGGTGGCATCTCCGTGTACAGAAATACAACCCATATCCTGGACAGCTTGAACCTGTTCCAATCGGGAGTCAATTGTCACAAATGGGATTCCCTCAGCCTTAAATTCTACAGCAATCTGACGCCCAGTCCGTCCAAACCCACACAAAATGTAGTGTTTCGTCAAACTATCTAGCAAGCGCTTCTGTTGCCTCATGCGAATTCCATCTTGAAAGTAGCCTTGAATTAGGGCTTCTGTAAACCGGTTAACAATGTAACCGATACTAATAATGCCCATAAAAATCAGAGAAATGCTGAATAGTCTTGCCCGATCTCCCATCGGCCGTACTTCTTGATAGCCCACTGTCGAAAGCGTGATTACCGTCATGTAGGCTGAATCCAACCAGCCCCAGCCTTCAACCACCCGATACCACAGAGTTCCAATCAGAAATACACCCCCGAGAGTGATCCCACCGGCAATCAGCTCTTGGCGAAGACGTCGATATTTTTGCTCAAGGGTTGAATACACCGTTGCTTGTCATGGGTTAACTTAACTTAATACCTAGAGAAAATTCAGGTCAAACTGGCAACACCGAAAGCTGACACTGGTTTTTAATATTACATATATAAATATGATTAAGTTTATTGCTTTGCTATCGGTATAGTTCACAAATATAGTTTACAGATATAGTTCACAGATATAGCAGTTCTAAATGATTTCAAAAATATAGTGCCCTTATCGAACGCGATCGTGTCGGCTGTGGCCGTAGGCCACGCTGCGCGATCGCTGAATCGCTATAACCCTTGCCCAGCAAGGATTGAATAGTTTGCCAATTTTAAAACTGATTTAGTATTGCTATATAATTTACAGATATAATTTACAGATAGAGTTCACAAATAGAGTTCACAAATAGAGTTCACAAATAGAGTTCACAAATAGAGTTCACAAATAAAGTTCACAAATAAAGTTCACAGATCTAGTTCACAGATCTAGTAAAGTGTTCAAGACATATGAAACCAGGCGGTCAATGCGACTGCCAAGGCATCTGCTAAATCATCTGGTTTGGGGATGGTGTCTAAGTTTAACTCCCGCATAACAGCCTGCTGAACCTCATATTTATCCGCATTACCATATCCTGTCAAAGCCTGTTTAATCTGACCCGGTGTAAACTCTACCATTGGAACTTCATGTTGTGCTGTTACTAACACCACAACACCCCGTGCCTGAGCTACGGAGATCGTAGTACTCATACGGTAGAAAAAAAGTTTTTCAATCGCCACCAGATCCGGTTGGCAGTGTTCCAGCAGGGTGTGTAAATCCTCGTAAATCGTACACAGTCGTGAGCCGTAATCAGTTTTGGCAGGGGTTTGGATGATGCCAAAATCTAGCAACTGCAATGGTTCAGGGGTTGCCTGTATTGGTGACTGGCTAGAACGCTTTGCCACTCCTAAGGAGCTTTTTGTGTTTCCTGACTTACTAATTTGGGTTGTTTGGCAACTAATTGCCCCAAAACCTAAAGTAGCTAGTCCTGGGTCAATTCCCAAAATTCGCTTTTCCATCTGCCTCACTGCAGTCAATCCCTGTCCAGTCTAATAACTAGATTAGGTTAATGGTGTTAGTGCTATCATCCCTAATCCCTAGTGCTATCATCCCTAATCCCTAGTGCTATCATCCCTATTACCTAGGCAAGCGTTCCCCATTAAGTCATGAGCTGTAAGCAGCTACACTTGTCACAGGAATCACAAAAGTCTGGTGTAGCTGACTAATTGGGATTATTCTCTTTCACCCCGTATTTTTTGGGGTTACACCACTACTCTCATACCCTAAATGGGAACTCAACCGACCTCACCACTTTCGGCATATCGACGGGTAAATTCTGATCATAACGTCTAGGTACCGGATATTGTATTAATCACACCTTAGCCTAATTATCTGAAACTGTGGTGATCAGTACCAGCTTCATGGTGAATTCACCATTGAGGTGCGACCCTAGGCCGCGAGCAATCCCTCGCGGCCTAGGAGGCGCGCACCTTGATCAGTAATATCAATGGAAACCGCTATACCTCAAGGGTGAGCGGCTATGTGAATCACGCGCTTTTCACACGAAGGTTTGATTAGGCAAAGAAAGTACCAATCTGACAGGCACTTCCGGAGCCTGAGCCGTTCCTCACTACATGCATCGCCTCCTTGTCAAGTGCTGGAGTTCGACCAGCAATGTCTATCCAGCTTTTGTACTTACCATACTCAGTGTAGTTATGTCCTCAATCAGTCTTTTCAAAAGAGCTCTACGTACCCTACAAAATGAATCGAGAGGTCGAATTCCTCAGCGGGTCAACCGTTGGTTTAAGTGGTTAGCCCCTGGATTACTAGTGAAGCGTTGGATACTTTTAAGTGCTGGTGGTGTAGTGCTAACAAGTTTGGGATTAGCGATTTGGGTAAAGCTAACTCCAGTTTTTTACATCATTAAATTCACAGCCCAAGTTTTAGAGAAAATTACCACCATTATTCCTAACCATGTGTCTGGTCCAATTGCGCTGATCTTGGGTCTACTTTTCATCTTCTGGGGGCAAACCCGGACGGTAGGATCAATTACGGAAGTTTTAAAACCCGACCACGATCGAAAACTGATTGATGTGCTGATGGATCATCGTCGGTTAAACCGGGGACCGAAAATGGTAGTCATTGGGGGTGGCACTGGTCTTTCTAGCTTACTTAGAGGACTAAAGGTTTATAGTGCTAATATCACTGCTATTGTTACGGTAGCTGATGATGGGGGTTCCAGTGGACGGCTGCGACGGGAAATTGGAGTGTTACCACCAGGGGATATTCGTCACTGTTTAACGGCACTGGCAGACCAAGAAAAGTTGTTAACCGAACTGTTTGAATACCGTTTTCGAGCTGGTAGTGGTTTAGTCGGTCACAGTTTTGGAAACCTTTTCCTGACCGCAATGAGTGATATTACTGGCGATCTAGAACAAGCTGTTGCTGCTAGTTCTCAGGTATTAGCAGTGAGAGGAAGAGTGTTGCCAGCTACCCTAACTGATGTCAGCCTTTGGGCTGAATTAGCTGATGGACGTCGCATCGAAGGAGAGTCTAATATTACTGATGCTCGGGGAGTGATCAAAAAAATTGGTTGTACTCCCGAAAATCCACCTGCTTTACCAGCAGCACTCAAGGCAATTGAGGAAGCTGATTATATTATAATAGGACCCGGTAGCCTCTATACCAGCATTATTCCCAATCTGTTGGTGCCAGAAATTACCGATGCGATCGCAGCTCGCTTGATACCCCGCATCTACGTTTGTAATATCATGACCCAGCCAGGGGAAACTGATGGATATAGTGTTTCTGACCATATTAAAACTATTGATGAAGCCTGTGGGAAAAGGCTATTTAACGCGGTACTGGTGAATCGAAAATACCCCTCAGCTGGGTCACTGATTAAGTATGCTCAAGTTAAGTCTCATCCAGTTTTTCTGGATCGAGAAGAAACTTCTAAATTAGGGCGTCGGATTGTGGCGACCAATGTCATGTATGAAGATGAGGAAACTCATTTAGTGCGGCACAATTCGGAAAGACTGGCACGGGTTTTATTACGATGGTATAGTCGAGCACATGCTTAGATAAGGTGAGTGTGAGGAAAATTTTTAAAGGAAAATAAAAGCTGAGATATTAACTCAGAATAACTATTATTCGAGGTACTCTATTGCTAAATAACTAATGACAAAAATTTTTCTAGCTGATGCTAAAGCAACCCGTACGCTAGGTGTGGAATTGGGGAAATCTCTGCCAGCTAGTAGCATCATTTTGCTGGAGGGAGACTTAGGGGCTGGCAAAACCACCCTAGTTCAGGGTATTGGTGAGGGACTAGGCATAACTGATGCCATTGTCAGTCCCACCTTTACTCTGATCAATGAGTATACAGAGGGACGTATCCCCCTGTATCACCTCGATTTGTACCGCTTATCCACCTCAGAAGTAGAGTCATTAAACCCAGAACACTACTGGGAGGGAATTGAGGTTGCTCCGGGAATTGTGGCCATCGAGTGGGCTGAGCGCCTACACTATTTGCCATCCAGTTATCTACATCTAAGACTAACCTATTCCCAGGAAGGTGGACGTCAGGCTCAATTCACTTGTAACGGTAAGTTTGATTTAACTTGGCTGTTGGATAGGTTATCTGGTTGTTCGCCCTTGGCGTCTAGTGTAGAGTAGGGTGAAGGTTAGTGGGATTGAGGTTGACCAAAAATTTGGGTCAACTTTAATTTTTTCCCACTACCTATTAAATCCTATTATTAAGTCCTATAGTTAAATCCTATACTGTTTAACTGGTAAAAGTTAAAGCTTCACCTCGCACTTCTGTGTTCAATTTTCCTCTGTCGTAGACTACTTGACCACCAACAATGGTCATCACTGGCCATCCGGTTAAGTTCCAAGCTTCAAAAGGACTCCATCCGCATTTTGTTAAAAGTTCTTCCCGTAACACTGGGTGGTAATTTTCTAAATCTACCAGTACCAAATCCGCATCATAGCCAGGAGCGATCGCACCTTTGTTGGGAATTCCATAAGCCTTAGCAACTGCTGTAGACATCCAGTCAGATACTTGAGCCACACTACACCGTCCCTCTATGGCTTGAGTCAGCATCAGTGGCAGAGATGTTTCTACTCCAGGCATTCCCGAAGGAGTGTGGGGGTACCCTTTGGCTTTTTCCTCCAAGGTGTGAGGAGCATGGTCTGTAGCGATAAAATCAATGACCCCATCGAGTAGAGCTTGCCAAAGAACTTCATTGTCGTGGCAGGAGCGCAAAGGCGGATTCATCTGTGCCAGGGTACCAATCTCTGCATAAGCATCGGTATTTAGTAAGAGGTGCTGGGGAGTCACTTCCGCCGTCACCCAGCTAGGTTTGTCTTCCCTAAGCAATTCAGCTTCTTCTGCCGTGGATAGGTGCAAGATATGCAAGCGCCGCTGATATTTTTTAGACAACTTCAGAGCTAACTTGGTGGCATTAAGGGCAGCTTGATTGTCCTGAATCTGAGAGTGAACAGCAGGGTCAGTAATTCCAGCAAATTCCTTACGCCGCTGATTAATTCTGGCTTGGTCTTCAGCGTGTACTGCAATTAAGCGATTGTACTTCCGAGAACCTTCGCTAAAACCTTCAGCAAAAATTGGTTCTATCACTGCTTCATGATCTACCAATAGTGCACCATGAGCTGAACCCATGAATATCTTAATCCCACAAGTCGGCTGGGCATTGTGCAAATCTGGCTGATTTGCTGGTGTTGCGCCGATAAAAAAGCCATAATTAACTAAGCACTTATCTGCCGCTCGTTTGAGCTTGTCATCCAGTGGGGCTTGGGTCGTCGTCGGAGGACGAGTATTCGGCATCTCTAAAAAGGACGTCACTCCACCCTTGGCACAGGCACAACTGGCAGTAAATAAGTCTTCTTTATGTTCTAGACCTGGTTCCCGAAAATGGACTTGGGGATCAATTACCCCTGGCAACAAAGTTAAGCCTTGAGCGTCTATTTCTTTATATGCCGTAACGTCCGTTGGCACTGGGATGTCTGGGGCAACCTGAACAATCCTTCGACCGCAGGTGTGGATATCCCCCAGTAAAAATTCACCAGAGGGCAATAGAATACGAGCATGGCGGATAAACAAGCAAAAGTCAGACAACATAGGAGGATGTTATAATTTGACAGTTTCCCTGCTCGGTGTCTAGGTAGATACAGTAGATACAAACCTGATATATAGCTAAATACAGACAACCGCAGCTAACCTACCACCATGGCACAAACAAACAGGGTTGTCCTGCCAAATTGACTTTATTCACAAAACTTTACATAATCTTGATTTAGGCTCCCCTACTAACTTGAAATTTTTAAGATCTAGCTAGAAAACCCCAGACGTTTAAATTTGCTGTTAAATTTGCTGTTAAATTTGCTGATAATTTCCCAATCAGCTATTTGTTGAAATTTCCTCAAACTTGTGTATCGGTAGTAGTTGAATGGATATGAGTCGTGTACCAGATAAAAGACCAGAAAAAAAACCTACACAGCCTTCTAAAGACAATGCTTGGGTAGAAGGAATCAAAACGATTAGCTTGAGTGCTGTTCTTGCCTTTGGGATTCGCACGTTTGTGGCTGAAGCGCGATACATCCCATCGGGATCGATGCTACCGACACTACAGATTAACGACCGCTTGATTATTGATAAGATAAGTTATCGCTTTTTCCAAGACCCACAACGAGGAGAAATTGTGGTATTTGCTCCCACTGAAAGGCTGAAAGAGCAAAATTTTAAAGATGCTTTTATCAAGCGCATAATTGGGTTACCCGGTGACAAGGTTTTGGTTAAAAATGGGCGAGTTTATATCAATGATAAAGAAATAGAGGAAAAGTATATCGTAGAAGCACCACAGTACGATTTTGGACCAGAAACAGTACCACCAGACGAATACCTAGTGCTGGGAGATAACCGTAACAATAGTTACGACTCTCACCACTGGGGCTTTGTCCCTCGTGACAAAATTATCGGTCGTGCGGTAGTGCGGTTTTGGCCGTTAAATCGAATGGGGAAATTGAAACCAAATCCGAGTTATCCTGAACGGTTGAATCAGTCAACTGAATTATAAAGTATCAGTACTTCACTATTGATATTTTCGACTTGCTGGACACCAAGTTTGCACGACACGACCAATTAATTCTTGCCCTAGCCAGGGGGTATTACTAGAAAGGGATTTGAGGTTTTTTTGGTGAACAGTCCAAGGGGATTTAGGATTAAATAAGACTAATTCAGCGGATTGACCAGTAGCAGTGCTAGGGGGGTCTTGCTGTAGACAAATAGCAGGATTTGTGCTAAGACTTTTCCAAAGTTCTAAGGCTGACCAATCCCCTGTCTCGACTAGAGTATGCCAGAGCAGGGGTAGGGCTAGCTCTAAACCAATCACTCCTGGTGGTGCTTCAGCAAAGGCAACAGTTTTTTCTTCATAAGTGTAGGGAGCATGGTCAATTGCGATCGCATCAATAATCCCCTCCCGAACACCTCGGATCAGTGCGGCTTGGTCAACTGGGTTTCCCAACGGCGGTTCCAAGCGCAAATTGGAGTTGTAACTGCGTAAGTCTTCAGTATTCAGCAATAGATGCATCCAAGTGGTACTGGCTGTTACTGGCAACCCCGCTGCCTTAGCTGATTCAATCAATTGGACAGCGCGACTGGTGGAGATACGCATCAGATGGGCTGGGGTGCCAGTGGTTGCTACCACTTCTAATAAGGCAGCGATAGCGGATGATTCTGCGATCGCAGGATTCCCTGGCACACCCAAACCAATGGACTGGATACCTTCTCGCATCACTCCCCCATTTACCAACTTAGGGTCACAAGCCCAAAGTGCCACTGGTTTACCCAAGGGTTGTAGGTATTCCAACAACCGTCGAACTAGTCCTAAATTACATAAAGGACGTTCATCAGTAAAGCCCACTACTCCCCCTAGAGCTAGTTCAGCTAATTCAGTCATTTGCTCTCCTTCTAACCCGATGGTGAAGGAACCCCAGTGATAGAGTTGAGGTGAGGAAGGGGGGAGGCTGATATAGGGAGAGTTTTGGATTTCTTGCCGTTGTGCCAAAACAGCAGAATTGTCTAGGGGGGGGTTAGTGTCAGGCAAAATGGCTAAGCGAGTAAAGCCTCCATTTGCTGCTGCTGCCAGTAGTGAAGACCAGGTTTCCCGCTGCTCATGTCCTGGTGTACCAGAATGGCTGTAGAGGTCTACTAGTCCTGGTCCTAAAATGTGTCCCTGACAATCTTGCACCACTGTATCGCCAGAGATTTCTTTGATTTGAGTTTCCACTGCCGTGATTACACCATCAGTAATCAGCACATCAGCGACTTGGTCAATTTCAGAAACTGGGTCTAAAAGGCGGACTTGTTGAAGTAGTTTACTGTTCATTGGGGAAAGGGAAAAGGAAAAATAAAAGGAAAAATAATTGGCTTTTAACTCAATCCCCCTTTCTAGCTACTCATATCTAAATCACTTGTTATGACGACTTGTTTGTTTACATTACTACGTATATTTTTAAAATACCACTTTGCCAGATTCTGTCAGACCTCTAAATAGGTAACCAAATAGCCGAAAACCATTTATTTTTAAAGCTTTATGAGTTATTACAGACTTTTTGGGAGCATTCCAATTTGGAATAAACATACCACATTAAGCTGTATTAACGTGTTGTTAATACCTATATAAAATGATATATTTTCCAAAATAGTATGCTCCCGAATTTCTTAATTTTTATTGGCAGCAAATACGTTAACCAATTTGACCACTTGTGCGGGTCTATGATAAAAAGTCCAATGCTGCGGAGACTCTGTTATAGCGTCAGTGTTGGATATTTTCAGCCTTTTTGTTATGTCTTCACTATTCGAAAACGTGGCTAAGTAAGTGGTTTTTTCCCTAGCGCTGTAAGTAACCGAATCATCATCATTTTCTATTTGGCCGTTTCTATCTCCTGGAGCATCATTTTTCAAAAGAAGAAATGAGATATGGTTAGGGGGAGCAATAAGTTCCACATATTGCGTCGGCAACAGATCACGGTCACAAAATGAGTGTAGAGTTAAGTCACATATTTCCATCTCAGTTTCACTACTCGCCAGTGCATTCATCACATTGATCGTTAGCAGTAGCATACAGGTTAATAAGGTTACAAAACAAGTTTTGATCATTTTTTTCATTTCTTTTTTGCTTCTCCTAATTCTGGCAGACTGTAGTAAATTAACTAATTTTTTAGCACTACTAGGTTTTATACCTTAAAATGAAGGTGTAAAACCTGATAGTTGAGGTCAAAAACATCTTTATGGAAGGGTAAACTCCATCACTGTTAGACTTTTATCAGTATAAACTATAGCAATCCTAAATCAATTGAGAGAATGTTTGTTCCCTACTCCCTGCTCCCTGCTCCCTGCTCCCTGTTCCCTGTTCCCTGTTCCCTGTTCCCTTTGCTATAGTTGTTCGAGTTTAAAACGACTCGCTGCAAATAAGTCCTCAGCTAACCTTCAACCTCTTTTCAAATTAGCCCCATAAACCGCTACGGCCACCCCAACTAACAACACCACCGCACCTACCAGCACCGATACCCCTGGCACTTCCTGAAAAATCAGATAGCCCAAAAAACAAGCACCAACGGGTTCAAACAAAATAGCTAGGGTCACCAGGGTAGGATTAATCCAGCGTAGCAACCAGTTAAAACTGGTATGTCCCACCATTTGGGGGAAAACTGCGATTAACAAGATGTAGACGTAAACCGCTACCGGATAATTGAGATAACTGACACCCCAGAGTAACGATAACAGTAACAACACCAACGCCCCCACACTGTAGGCGAAAGCACTATAGCTACCCAGACTCAAACCACGCTGCTGTGCTTCACGTCCCCAAAGTACATACAAACTTGCTATCACCGCTCCCATCAATGCTAGAGAATTCCCCAACAGAGCATTACTCCCACCACTGAGAGAAACCCCATCCCCCAAACTAATTAAGACACCACCTACAAAGGCCACAGCAATCCCCAAAACCGTCAGCCTAGTTAGTTTTTCTTTTAACCACAGCCAAGAAACTAAAGCAACCCAAATCGGAGTTGTGGTAAGTAACGTAGTAGATGCGGCAATGGAAGTAAAAGACAAGGAAGTAATCCAAGTCACAAAGTGTAGCGCTAAACAAACACCAGCCCCACTGGCATAGAGTAATGCACCTGGACTTAGCTGAGCTTGCCTGAGCTTTGGCCAAGCTGGTAACAGTAGCATAGACGCAATAGTAAGACGAGATCCAGCTACGAACAGGCTAAACCCTACCCCACTCACCCCAGCGGATGCGATCGCTAATCGCGCAAAAATAGCTGATGTGGAAATCGCCAACACACCAGCCAAGAAAACCAATCCCACCTGCCAGCGCAGCGGCTGCTTTATAATTTTCATAGCCATACAGCTTCAATCCCTAACCATTACCATTATTCCGGGAGAAGTACTAGGATAAAGGTGAAAAAGCCCAGATAGTCTAACTGTATCTAGAATCTACTTAATCCTTTAAAATTCCTAATTAATAATTCAAATATGTTTGAACTACCGCCACTCAATACTAATACAATTTGGTCAATTTTAAACGAAGAACTTGATGACGATACCGTTAACAAACTACTCTGGTACTATCTAGGTTATCGTTATAACTCAACTACCGGGCAGTGGAATATAACTGAGGTTAATCCTGAATGGCAAGAAGACTATCCCGAGCCACCTAATTTCATCGAAAGCCGCCCTGCTACGGTAAAACTAACCCGTTCAATACCCAAAGAAAATAAACAGCTATTGAAAAAAAAATTAGGTTTCAAAGGTTACAAAATCGGAGAATTTGGTCCTCGACAAACTCGCCGAGCCACAGCCGCAAACTGGTTACTGAATTATATGGAACAAAACGGCATTGCATCAGTATAGCGGTTCTGGTACCTATGAGGTACATAGGATTTTTACCGTGCTCCCTGCTCCCTGCTCCCTGCTCCCTGCTCCCTGCTCCCTGCTCCCTAAAACTTAGGAAGTTGTACCTCAACCAATTGAGAAATGCTATATAAAACACTTCATCCTTCAACGCTATTGGATAAGTCAGTAGGAACAACTACACACTCCAACTCCGCCTTGTGACTCTCCTGGTGATTTTCCAAATTAATTGCGATCGCTTCAATTCTAATTTGAGTCGTGCCTTGGGGTATAACTAATTGAGTCATTGCCTCCAGCTCTCCAGCCGCATTAGGGAGTAAATCTATAATAGAACGGGTTTCCTGCAGCAGAGAGCGAGTTTGCACGTCTTTAACCCACAATTTAATACATAAACGAGATTGACTAGGAGGAAGTTTTATAGTAACCATTACCTTTTCTCCAGCAAGCAACTCCCTAGTAGTCGGTATTGATAAAGTCGGTGCTGCTAAGGTCTCATCCAACTCTAGGGATGAAAGATTATCCAGTTTAGCCTTCAACTCATCTTGGTTAGTTGCTGTAGCTTTTGTCGGTTGTGGGGCTATTTCTCGATCGTCTACTACAATTTCCTGAGTCGTCCAATCGTGACTAGTAATACCAACTCTAGGGGGTGTCTTTGGCATTGCTAATTCTGAACTAACTAGCGACAAATCCTCAGATTCTGTGATTGACTCCAAGACCTTTTCTGGAAATACCCTAACCTCTTCTTGGTTGCTAGCCGTTTCATTCCTCTGTTCATCTGCCACTGCTGAGTGATCTTCCCCAGCAGGATTACTCTCTGGGGATAATTCTAACCTCAGCAATTCTATCAATTCATTATCTTCAGCTAAAGCACTCAACCGTGACCAAAAACGCTCTTCCATGTTTAAGGCTCGGAAAGCTTCTTCTAAAGCGATTGACTCAGGATATTGTACAGAATCTGGAGTATCCCACCGAGTAGTATTCAATAATTGGTTTACCTTAGAATTCTTGAACTGGGTATCAACCAATTCTGAATCCTCTAACTGATCATCTGTCTGAGATTCATCAATCTCACTAATCTCAATAGTTTGGATTGGCTCAGATTCCGTTAGGGAATTACTCAGCACTTCAGAAGTATCATTAGAATTAGATAAGACCTCAGACTTGATCTCTAAAATACTGTCTTGAGTAGTATCTTCAGTACTATCTTCCGACTGTTCTACTGTGTCTTGAACTACTGTGTCTTGAACTACTGTGTCTTGAACTACTGTGTCTTGAAGCACTGTGTCTTGAAGCAATGTTTCTTGAGGCTGTAACTCTGACCCAGTATCTTGCTCTCGATGATCTAGTTCTGGATTAGCTGTAGTGGAGGATTCTTGATCATCTAGGGAAACTGAATCAGATGCTTTAGACTTATCTTGGATCTCTTGGTGCTGTGCTCCAGGGTCAGCAACCGACTGCATTGTAGGCAAATTGGGCAATTGCAGAGATTTAACAGTTATGTCACTCGGCTGATGGTGGTAAAGTTTTGGTGGTAAAGACCGTCCAGAGATAGGTTGCAAGAACAGAGATGGATGGTTTTGGGGTAGCTCAACCAGATCTAGCGTAGTCTCCTCTAAGGGGTCTTCATCTAAGAAGAGAAGTTCTTGATTAGGTTGATCAGGTTTGGCAGATTCAGCGATCCGATTAGCCAGTACTACCATGGTTTCCATAGGCATCCCCTGATTCCCTGGCACAATTACTTCTAATAAATCCTCTACATTAGCTGTAACAGTAAATTGTTGAGTGGCTAAAGGAGTTGACTGTGAATTATAAATGGTTATTTTTCCTAAAATTAGACCACTTTGACAATCCGTCGGAATATCTAGACTATGGCTAAATCCTAAAAATAACTCCTGTTGAGATAGGGAGTACTCAATATCTAACAAACGTTTTCCTGTTTGAGGAAACCGCAATTGATAGCGTAGAGTAGCAGGGAATAAGTTTTCTAAAACACTATCTAAAACACTAACTGTTATACTATCACCATTATTATTAATTTTATCATTATCTACTACCAATTCTCCTTTGATAGTCAACGACTCTCCTCGCCTTGCCAGGAAAATTTCTTTATCTAGTTTTAGGGTTAAACCATACTTATTAACCTCTGTATCTGAAACCCAATCTGAATCAGAGGTTTTTCTTAGCTGTTGGTTATCTTCAGATTCTCTATCTTCCAACTCATCCAATACCGGCTGAAGCACCTGTTGTAATAGTTGCTCCAAAGTTTCCAGAGATTCCTCCATGATGGAATTCTCAACAGTCGATTGGAGTGGTAAGTCTTCCGAGATAGTTGCTGTGAGTTGTTGGTTGCTTTCAGGATTAACCGCTGCCTCTGGGTAAACCTCTTCTAGCTCTTCCAAAACCTTCTCTTGGCTAGGACTAGATTCCTCTTGGCTAACCCCAATTGGTGCTTGGGCTTGGTCAACAGGTAACTCTGGTGCAGCAATGGCTATGGGTTGTTGCTCTGGTGGTGTGATCTGACTCTCGTACTCCTGAGGGTTAGATAACTCTGATCTAGTATCTGAGCTAGCATCTGTTGCTTTCAGGTCATTAGCAATAGTATTGGTGGAGGGAGAATCAACAGCTAGCTCAGGTGTAGTCAGGGAATTGTCTAGTTGAGGCGGCTGAGTATGAGTTTCGGTGACTTCTACTGGGGTCACCGAAACTGGGGTGACTTCTGCTGGGGTAGATTCTGCTACTGATGAAGATACAGAGGTTTTCGGGGGTGTCTCTACATCTTTGACCTTGGGTATGACTTGTAGCGCTAAGGATTTTCGCCAGGACTGACCCAGAAAATCATCCATGATATCGTTACTGCAACGTAACTTCCACAGACCAGGTTTAAGCTTGGTGAAAGGAATCACCACCATTAACCCTTCTGAGTTGGTGCGACGCCATCGTTTCTGGGACTTGCGTTTGGGTGGCACTTGCTCTGTGCTATCATACCTGACGCAAATTTCTACATCAGTATTGGGCAGGTTGGAACGAGCCACTATCCGATACCGACCGGATTCAATCTCGATCTCAGAAGACTTGATTGGCTTCCAGGAGCGCTCCCCCTCTTTCTGTAGTAGAAATTCCCAGTACTTCTTAGCCATTGTCGATATCTATGACCCAAAGACCTGCTAATGGACTTGATTGCTTTTCCAATTAGCTTACACTTTAAGTCGAGTATTTTGCTTATCCCCACGCTCTACATTTGTCAACCACCGGATTCGACAGAGTGAATGACATCTACTCGGTTTAAGGGGATAACAAAGCTATACCACAAAATTTCCTATTAAGATGTGCCTGTTGATACAAATTCTTAGGGCTAATCTTAAGGATTCTTCTAAGCCTGAGAGATCGCCTGTCTGAAGTGTCTAATCGCTTCAACCTTGGAAGCCATCATCAGACACCGAGACAATAAGTCAATATCCAAATCTGGCAAGACTTCACTCTGGGAAATTTTTTTGTAACCATCAGAGCGCAAGTGATACAAAGCAAATACACCATCCTCCCAAAACCAAACTTCGGGTACTCCTAATGCTTGGTAACGATTTAGCTTGCTCTGGTTACCACTGGTAAAGACAACTTCAATAGAGAGGTCTGCAATCACTCCTGAGGATCTACCAATTAGGTAAGATTGGTCTGCTTGTGCAGATGCTTCCCCTTCCTTCTCTTGGGTAAAGCTGCCGGTTGGAGTAAACTCAATTTGTTTTTCAACAAAATAAGTACCCAGCAACAGTGCTATGACACCACTGAAGACTTCATGGTCTTGGGAAACTGCCAATATTTCTACCTCACCCCTGTAGTAGAACAGTCGAATTCCTGGGGAGTTGACGAACCCCGCTTGAATTGATTTGAAGTTATCCCAACTTACCCCGGAGTGGACTAGCCGTTGGTCGTTTTGTTTATCTACGACATAGGTCATGGGGATTATTCCTTGTTCAGCATAGAAAGCCTAATCAATGAATTTGCGATCGCAAACTTATTGATTAGCATCTTTCCCTACCACATTAGCGAGATTTTACTCCCTTCAGCTATTGAACATTTGTCACCTTACCCAGACGAGTAAAGCGAATTTCAATCCTGCGCCTAGTTTGATCATCCTTTAAACTAATCGGAGCAATTTGTCCATTAGGTAAAATTAACTGAGCTGCAGAATAAGCCCGAAATTGCAGCCCCTTGAGCCGCCCTTCCTTAGCTTGAATCTCACGGAGTAATTGCACAACTGCCAAAGCTCGCATCAGTCCTAAATCAGCATTAGATCCTGGTCTAAGTTGACTGATAGAGGAATTTTTATTAACCACATTCCCAATAGTTTGGTCGATATTGCTACCACCGAGATTAGGTTGACCATCGGTGTGACCAATTAGTTCTACTACATTGATTTCATAGTCCTTGGCATTGCTTTCAATAGCAGGGACAATTTGCTGCCGAATATAATCCTTCATCGCTGAGGGAATTTCCGCACTGCCGGAATCAAATCGGTAATTCCCCTGATCTTTGATTACAATAATCGGAGGTGTATCTGGTGGTTTTGGTGCTGCAGCAATCTGTACCTGCAAAGACCTAACCTGTTGTTCTAGTGCCTTTTGGCGGTCAGTTGAGCGCTTTGCCCTAGCTCTCCAAACCGCCACCCCACGCTCAAGTTGATCAACCCGAGCTGCCTTAGCTCGTAATTCCGCATTCTCCCTTGCCAATTGCACCACTTCATCTTCACTTCTGGTGAGATCATCAATGGTTGATTCCAAGGAACTTTGTGCCAGCACAGACTTCAGGATAGAGAGCAACAAAAATAAGATCAGGATCATGAAGGCATTAGACATTAAGTCTGTAAAAGCTGGCCAGAGATTTATCTCTTCATTCCAATCATTATTTCGTGAACGACGCATTTTATCAATTCTCTGTCAATCTTATAATTACTATTAGTCATTTGCCAGGTTTATCGTTCACTGCTCAAACGCCTGACTAGCTCTCCTACAGTCATATCTTGAGTTATGCGAGTTGAACCATCGATTTGATTGGACTCATTCAGTTTTTGGCTAATCTTAGCAATTTCCTGATTGGTGTTATTGAGATGATTGACAACTTTTTCAAGATTGTGTCGCATAATTTCATAATTATGCTGGTCAGTATTAGCTTGCTGAGTAATACTTTGATTAAGGCGATCGCCTAAAGCCTGAATTCCCAGACTTACTCCTTCCGTATAGCTTTTCACGTTTGACACTAACTTAGCCAATTCAGCGTGAACGTCACTCAAGCTATCGCTTCGAGAAGCAATCCGTTGCTCTAATTGATCAAGCCTAGCGATCGCTGACTGAAATCCTTGTGCTCCTTGCTGAAGTTGGGGTATAATCTTACCTAGCGCTTGTTGACTGTGATGATGCTGCTTAACTACATCTAGAGAAGATTGTCTGAGGGCACTGATTTCTTCTGCCAATTTTACCAACTTAACCCCATGACGCTGAAGTTCAGCCATTGCTACTCCCATCCCTTGCACTGATTGCGATAACATACTGGCTGACTCAGAGAAACTGCTTTGGGTTCTCGTTAAATCTACTGTAGCCTTAGATAATTTTTGAGGAAACTGGCTATGCTCAAAGGTTTGAGCAACTTGGGTAAATTGAGCAGCAGCTAGCTGAAATTCTTCAGCACTTCTAGCGATAGTACTAGCAGCTTGGAAGAATCTATTGTAAGAATTTTCTGCTAGTTTAAGCACTTGAATATTAGCATCAGCAATTTCTTGAACTTTTTCTCGTAGTGAGGATTCCACTGCTTCTCGAACAGTTTGACCAAATCTCGCCAAAAAGTTGTCAAAGATATTGGACATCCCCTGAACCAATACATCCAGGCGTGTTTGCCCTGCTAAAGTCGGCTGATAAATATTATCCAAGTAATCTTCTAAGTAACTAATTAGATTGTTTTTCGCTAGCCCTGTATTGAAAGCGACGTTAATTACCGTTAAGACAGCACTAAAAAAGATAGCGGTTAAGCTAGTGGTAAAAGCAATTCCCATCCCTTCTAGGGGTTGCTGTAATTGGTTAACTAAAGTATTGATATCGGTAGCATCAGACTGACTGATTGTTTGACTGAGTGCTAACAAATTGATGGTGATGCCGATAAAGGTACCTAGTAAGCCAAAGGATAACAGTAAGCTAGGCATAATCCGACCAATGTAATCAATTTGGTCACAAGATATGCCAACAACTTTTTCGTGGCTGTAGGCTTGGTCAATTAATGCGCCTGTATTGACCTGCTCTAAATGTCGGCTAGCATCTGAGAATCGTCTTTCTAGCTCCTCTACAATTCTGGGTTTTTTCCCACGAGGCTGTCCATGGATTAGTCTTCTTACTCGCTTCCCTAGGGATAAAAGATGGGTATGGAGAGCAAAACGTAGTAAAATAACAAATACTGATGGGATTACCACCAGTACTATAGTCAGGGCAATTAAGTAATCCGGTATTGGTAGCATAGCAGCAGCTGGGGAACTCTACAGGTGAAATGGTAGCGCAGCATCCTCAGGATGCTAACCCCTTTCTTTATAACCTAAGCATACCCAGACTTATCTCAAAGCATTGATGCTTAACTACGAAATAATACGAAGCTATTAAGTGTTAACACTGAACACTCAAGAGTGCATCTCCTAACAGTTGTTTGAACCAGCAGTGGTGCGTTACGGGCAGCAACCTAACCAAGGGCTAGAGGCCAAATATCAAGGCTCCCCTAACACACCCTACGCAACTCAACACTCAAGACTCAAGGCAATTGTTCTATCTGCTCTTTTAACTGCTCAGTTTTATCCAATAAATCAGCTTGGGTCATAGTTTCTTGTTCCCCAGAGGCCAGCCATTTCAGATTCACGGTGTTGCTCTGAGCTTCAGCATCTCCGATCACTAAACAAGCCACCGCACCACTTCGGTCAGCTCGCTTAAACTGTTTACCAAAAGCACTTCCACTCAAGTCCAGTTCTACAGCTAACCCAGCTTTGCGCAGTTGCTGAGCCAGTTTCAATCCTTGAGCTTGAGCTATTTCACCTCTGGATACTAGATAAAAATCTAGCGCTAGGGTTGGTGAGGCTTGCAGTTGTTGCAGCAAAATTACCAAACGCTCTAAACCAATCGCCCAACCAACAGCTGGAGTTTTATTTCCCCCCAATTCATCGACTAATCCGTCATAGCGGCCACCACCACAAACTGTTGCTTGAGCGCCTAAGTCATCAGAGATAATTTCAAAGGCAGTGTGGGTGTAGTAATCCAACCCCCGCACCAAGCGAGGATTGAGCTGGTAACTAATCCCTAAATCTTTCAACAACTGCTTTACCTGATCAAAATGACTTTGGGACTCTGAACTTAGGTAGTCTAAAATACTGGGAGCATCCTGAGCAATTTCTTGAGTGCGTTTGTCTTTACTATCTAAAATCCTGAGAGGATTACGAGTTAAACGGTCTTGAGAATCTTCGTCCAACTCATCTTTGTAAGGAGTGAGGTAATCTACCAGAGCCTGTCGGTACTGTTGACGGTCTTCGGTACTACCGACAGAATTCAGGTCAAGTCTCAGGTTAACTAGACCTAAGCTATTTAGAATATTCATTGCGATCGCAATTACTTCTGCATCTGCCCTGGCATCACGAGAACCAATCACCTCTACCCCCAATTGATGAAACTGTCGCTGTCGTCCAGCTTGGGGATTTTCATAGCGAAACATCGGACCGGTATACCAGAGGCGTTGTACTCCACCAGCAGCATAGAGGCTATTTTGAATATAAGCTCGCACTACTCCTGCTGTCCCTTCTGGACGTAGTGTCACGGAACGAGGAGGGGTTGCCCGGTCGTTGAAGGTATACATTTCCTTCCCCACCACATCAGTAGCTTCCCCAATCCCCCGTTCAAACAGTTCCGTGCGCTCAAAAATGGGAGGACGAATTTCTCGATAAGCCGCTCTATTGAGAATCTGTTGTGCGATCGCTTCTACTTGCTGCCAATATCCAACTTCGTCTGGCAGGATATCCCGTGTTCCTCGTAAAGCCTGGATTAAACCCATTAACGTTTTGCTTCCCCATCATTTGAGCTAGTGTCCACCATCGGAAGTGTCTTCTTCCCAGGCACCATAGCGATTTTGATAATAGGACAAAATTTGCTTGACCCGTTCTCTTTCTACTTTATCAGTAGTCTCGCCATACTCAATCCACAATCCACCAACCTGACTCTGATTGTAATCAAACTGCTGGGATGTTTGGGGTAGTAAATCAGCTTTTACTCCTGTCACTTGCCGTAAATGGGCAGCTACCTCTCGATAAACTGCCAAGGGTAAACCAGGACAACTAATTTGATAACGCAACAGTTTACACTCCTATATAATTTAAAACCATTGGGATGCTCCCAATGGCTGGAAATACCAATTATTTAGTGTTAGGGGAATGGCTGACGGCTGAAAGCTGATAGCTGTTGGCGTAGCCTGCGCGTAGCGCATATGCTTACCTAACACCTAATAGTTAACACTGTACCCTGAGGTTACCTCAAGAAGCTGATCCTGAGTTTTCGCCAACTCGTCTAGACACTTCAACACCATTTTCTTCCAGAATCACCACTGGATCTAAGCCTCTATACATTTCAATTCGCTTTACTAGCACTTGTCCGCCTAATATAAACTGTCCAACTTGAACGCTACGACTAGGCTCATTAGGGACATCTAGGATAGCGTAATAGACACCCCTACCATTATCAACTACCCCTGTGACACTAACATTATTGGCCAGTTCTGGTTCTGGTAGGATTGGCAGTTGCAGATCAAATTCAGGAGGGATAGGGGGGATACCATCCTCGGCAACAGAGCTATTGTCTGGTAACGAACTAGGCTTAGCTTTGCTGGTCTCTGTAGGCCGAGTGTTCTGGGGCCCTGGCAAAACATTTCCTCTTGATGAGCCAGGAGACTTTCTAGGGATTGATGAGCTTGGAGGCTTACGGTCGGGCCTGGTAGCTCTTGAGGGGCTGGGACGGCTAGCTCTTGAGGGGCTGGGACGGCTAGCTCTTGAGGGGCTGGGGGGTACCGCTACACTACCTCCGGTTCCAGGACGCTGAGGCAAAGCCGGTCTTCCTGGTGCAGGAGTCAGAGGCTGTACCCTCGTAGGGGAAGTACTTGGTCTGCCAGGATTGGGCAAAATCTCCACCTCTGGTTGCACTGAAATTGCCGCAAACGGGTCAAGACGTCCCTGATCAATCCGATTTCTTACTTCATTACTTGGCAAGGTGGTGATCAATGGTGGTATTGGTATTACCTTTTCCTGCTCCGGTGTTTCCGGAGATTTAGGAGCAAATTCAGCTACAGGAGGAGAAGGTTTGGTGCTATCCGGGGAAGCCACCGGCGTCGGTTTAGGGGTAGTCGGCTCCCCCTGTTCAGTGTTTCTACCCGGTTGACAGCCTCCTATCAGCAGAGCCAGCACACTCACCCATACGATGCATGATACTTTACCCATGACCACCTAAAAATAACGCTTTATCCGAGCATACCCTTGAAGTTATCGATCTGTGGCACCAACTTCTTTAAAGATCGGATTTTTTTGGCAAACTTCCAAAACTGGAGACTCTAAGCAAAAGGCTTTGGGCATGCTATGGGCAATAACACCCAATCCAAGAAGCCCAAAGCGCGTTTCAGCGATGACTTAGCTATCAAGTGCAACATTTAACCTGTACAAACCTACTCACAAGCAGATAGGACGATGGTATAGCATTAGTTTTAACTAATGGTTGTTGCCGACAAAGCAATGCCAAAAGCATTGCGCTATTTTTATTAATGGAGG
>NZ_JAAHHU010001040.1:0-1757 GCF_010672095.1 Moorena sp. SIO3I6
TATTGCCTATTGCCTCTTGCCTCTTGCCTCTTGCCTCTTGCCTCTTGCCTCTTGCCTATTGCCTCTTGCCTCTTGCCTCTTGCCTCTTGCCTCTTGCCTATTGCTAGCATGCCTATTGCTAGCATGCCTATTGCCCATTGCCTCTTGCCTCTTGACTAATGGTGAGTTGGAAGCGATAAGCTTGGACAACTGGTTGACCTGCCATGTAAGTAGGGGCAAACAGCCAATGGCGAATCACCTGCTGAGCGAGTTGCTGAGCCTGATCAATACTAATATTGCCTTGCTGCACTTGAATATAGTCCGCTAGCAGTTCCGGTTTACCATTGGAATCAATTAACACCACCACCTTCAACACTAACTCTTCCGATAAATCAATACCTGTCAAATTCAGCTCCTCAGCGGAAAATTCGGTTTTGTTAGCTGGTAGCGGTAGAGCCAATTGGTCTGGAATATCCCGATTGGGATTAGTCAGACCAAATTGACTCATCTTAGCCAGAAAGGTATCTTTTGATGCCGACTCTTCTAGGATGCTGGAAGCCGGTGGCTGAATCGGTGGTGGCAGAGGTAAGGGTAAAGGTAGCGGCCTTTGGATGACTGGAATAGGCTTAACAGGAGTGATCGGAGTTGTTGGTTCAGGTGCGGGTACAGGTATAGTTAATTCATAAGATGTTGGCAGTGCTAGCTCTTTAACGGGTAAGCTTTCCTCTGTTGGTGTTCGCTCTAAGTCAGGCTCAGTGACATCAATGGTAGATTTAGAGACAGTTTGGTGATTAAAATTCCGATCTGACCTAGGACTAGTTAGAGCTGTTGATGGGTCTTCTGGTGATGTCTCTTGCTCAGCTATATCTTCCGGAATGATATCAATCAGATCGATGGCAATCAAATCCTGACTGGGTTGCGAACTTTCCAAGCGCCCCATCAAGAGCATATACAGTATCGACAAGAAGCATAGATGAATGACAACAGACGCCAAAACCATGGCCAACCATAGCATTGGCCCGTTAAAGTGACGTGGTTCAGGTAAATTAGGGGGATTATTTGGGGGCAAACGTTTTAGGGTCATTCGTTGCTAGAGCGTTGCTCGAGTCTTGTAATTGTGTAAGCTATCAGCTATAAGCACCTCAGCTGTCTGCTAAGGCAATCCAACGCCTGATCAATAAAAAGAGTCCCTGAATCATGAATAGCTGATAGCTGATACCCCAGAACTGAATCATCATGTAATTTTATACTTTGGATTGGTCGAATATATAGCGTTAATCATACTTATCAGGGACATTAATCCTTATCAGGTAAATTTAATATGCAGTCCCTGATCTGACTCCCCATCTCCCTATCTCCCTATCTCCCTATCTCCCCACACTTTCCACGCTTCCCACACTTCCCACACTTCCATTACGATCAAGCTCCCATGCCAGAGTAATGCTTTAACCCTTTACGCCATAACCAGCGGTTGACTAGGAAAAATATCAAACTCCAACCTAGAATCACCAATATTCCCCCTACCACATTCACAGGTAAACCAATCAACAGTGCTGCTGGGAAATGAATCAGATAAGGAAAGGGTGTCCACTGGGCAATTTCCCTTACCAAAGGAGGAAAGACTTCCAACGGAGCAATTAACCCAGAAAGAAATAAGTAGAGCAAAAATGATAATTCTTCAATAGCACTAGCCCGTTCTGTCCAAAAGG
This sequence comes from Moorena sp. SIO3I6, assembly GCF_010672095.1. Taxonomy (NCBI): domain Bacteria; kingdom Bacillati; phylum Cyanobacteriota; class Cyanophyceae; order Coleofasciculales; family Coleofasciculaceae; genus Moorena; species Moorena sp. SIO3I6. The sequence goes on from NZ_JAAHHU010001040.1 coordinate 1,689, forward strand.
CGAACATGGCAAAGGTATACTGCATCAAAAAGCGTAGGGCAAAGCTCATTGCCACCACCAGGCAACCGA
>NZ_JAAHHU010001041.1:0-1756 GCF_010672095.1 Moorena sp. SIO3I6
ATTCCACGAGAACGATTCAAAGCCTACTCCCAAATTTTCCAGCAACATGTGGAGGCAGGGGGTGTATTTCAAGTAGAACTGGAATTACTGCATCAAGTTGGTACAACCGTGCCTGTAGAAGTTAGTGCGACTACTTTGGAGCTGCAAGGCAAGACAGTTGTGCAGGGAATTTTTCGAGACATTAGCGATCGCAAACAGGCAGAACAGGCGTTGAAGCAGGCTAAAGTTGACGCGGAAGTAGCCAATCGGGCTAAAAGTGAATTTTTAGCCAACATGAGCCATGAATTACGTACCCCCCTTAACGGCATTTTAGGTTATGCCCAAATCCTCCAAGAGGAACCCAATCTGAGCGCTACGCACAAAGAGCAGCTCAGTATTATTCAGCAAAGTGGTCAGCATCTGTTAACCCTACTCAATGACATCCTGGATCTATCAAAAATCGAAGCCAGAAAAATGGAACTTGATGTCAGAGATTTTCAGTTTCCCAAGTTTCTCGAAGGTATTGTGGAAATTGTGGTGATCAGTGCTAAACAAAAAAACATTTCATTCCGTTACGAATTCCTTTCGCCTCTGCCTGAATTTGTCAAGGGTGATGAAATAAGACTGCGACAAGTTCTGATGAACCTTTTGGGAAATGCTGTCAAATTTACAGATACTGGTGAGGTAACGTTTAAAGTTGGTTATTTGGGGTGTTCAGAGTTGAACGTTGATCGGTTGAACCTTGTTCGCGTTAGCGCAGGGTCGGCCGAAGGCCACGCTTTCGCCGTAGGCGACGCTGAAGCGTGGCCGAAAGGCCAAGGTTGTCAAGACAACCTACCCTACGGTAACGCCCAAGGCGAACAACCTAAAAACCGTCAAGCTTTAACCGAAAAGCAAGGTACTCAAAAAATGCGCTTTGTGATAGCAGACACTGGCATTGGTATACCACCAAAACAACTAGCAGAAATATTTTTGCCATTCCATCAAGTGGGCAATACTGACCGTCAGGTTAATGGTACAGGCTTAGGACTATCGATTAGTAAACGTTTAGCGGAATTAATGGGTAGTGAATTAAAGGTGAAAAGCACTGTCGGTCAAGGTAGTATTTTTTGGCTAGATTTAGATTTGCCAGAGGTTTCCGAGGAACAACAAGGAGGACAAGGAATTCTAGAATCCACTAAGGAAGAGAAAGCTGAAGACGTTATGCCTGTAGCTCCATCGCCAGATCAAATATCCGTTCTGTATGAACTAGCAATTATGGGTGATATTCGAGGCATCCAAGAGGAAGCTAATTTGATTGAACAGTTGGATGATAAATTCATTCCATTTTCTCAAAAGTTGCGTCAATTATCAAAAGGGTTTAAAGAAAGACAAATTCTGGAATTTGTTCGGAAGTACATGGATACAAAAGACCGCGAAGCTCATCGAATAAAATCAAAGGATTTAAAAACTCCAGATAAAGTTAGTAAAAAATAAAGTCTATATCTTTAAAAATAATCGCCATTTAAATGACTAGTTAAGCCAGGGATAAGTTATTATATTTTTAAGGGTGATTTTAATTAGGTTTATTTTGATTAAATTGCACTATTATTTTGTAAAAAAATATCCGAGTATTTTTGATCTTATTAATTAGCCATTGATTAGCGAAAACCCCCAATAACGAGTTCATGTGATTATGAATATTTCCTCAGTAACTCAAACTAATCATCATTCCTCTTCCCGGAAAATTACCCTAACTGAGAGCTATAACAAAATTGGCTATAAAGGTGTAATTGTG
>NZ_JAAHHU010001042.1:0-1755 GCF_010672095.1 Moorena sp. SIO3I6
AGATTCAAGCTCGTGTGAAGGGGTTGAGTGTCGAAAAGTTAGAACAGTTAATGGATGTGGCCATTGATGTAGAATCTGTTGAGCAATTAGTAGACCATTTGCCAGCACCCGAAGCCGCTAATTAAAATAACTCCTGATAGAGAAGTACAAATTCTCTTGCCCAATACCTCACACCCCACACCCTATACCCTAGATTCTGTGTAACCATTGAGTATAGGGATGCTGAACTAAATTGGAATTGAAGTATCTCGGATCATCAGATACTTCAATTCCAATCCATTCTGGTAGTTCAATGTCCTGATTTTCATCAGTTAGTTCAACTTCTGCCAAAATTAATCCTTGATTATCCCCAGCAAACTCATCTACTTCCCAAATCAAGCCAGCGTGTTCAATTTTATAACGAGTTTTCTCAATTAGGGGGCCCTGACACAAAGTATCGAGCATTTCTTGAGCATCGGAGCCTGGGATAGGGTACTCATACTCTTTTCTAGAAAAACCCACCTTGGGACTTTTGATAGTAAGATATCCTTGATCTCCCACCAGGCGAACCCGGACAGTAGTGCGGTTGGTTGTACGAATGTAACCTTGGCGATAAACACTACCAGTGCCTAGTTTCCGCCACTCTTCGCCTTTAACTAAGAATTTGCGTTCAATTTCAGTTGCCATGGGTACAAAGTATAGTGTAAATAGCTATTATTAGTGATTGGTTAATTTAAAATTGACCATTATTCATTGACTATTGTTGATTGTGAATTTTAAAATCAGAGTAAATCCGAAGCATTCTGCTTATTGCTATAGTAATCAAAAACTTTATAATCTTGCCTATTTAGTTAGCGATCGCTTCATATTAAACTACCAGACTTAATCCGGATTCTTTTATTGTCCCAAGAAATCTAAAAATAGAGAGCCAATTTCGTAGAGTTCCTCTATGAGTAAATCTACGGTGCGGCTAATGTAAGTAAAATTATCAGGATAAACATCGATGTCCCAACAATCAACAAGCCAAAATAGTGGAGCAGCAGCATTAATTGATGAAATGAAAAAATTTGCCAAATTAGCTGAAGAGTTAGAAAAGCAAACTAAAGACTCTAGCGAACAAGGCTATTCAGGCAAAGGCCATAACATCTGGTGAACGAGTTTAGTTAGGATAAAAGAACTATACTCACACTCTTATTGATTGCCTAAACGGATGTAGGGTAAACGAGGGTAGGGTGAACGAGTAAGTTAAAGATTTTCAGGTTTAGGAATCGGGATGACTACGAGCAAGATTTTCACCCGATTCCCACACTCGGTCACCCCACACTCTCTTATCCTACAGCCGTCACGCCTTCAATCTCCTGATCGGCGAGATCATATAACTCCCGTAACTTCTGTAAGGTTTCGTGATCCGGTTCCCAGAATCCTCGTCCATTTGCCTCTAACATCCGGCCTACAATATTGCGAAATGCCTCAGGATTTGCCTGTTGCAACCTCTTGGCCATTTCTTCATCCAAGGCATAAGTATCTGCTGCTTGGTCATACACCCAGTTATCTTGAAAATCAGCAGTACCCCCCCAACCAATCAATGCTGTCATCCGTTGGGAAATCTCATAAGCTCCCCCAGACCCCTGATTGGCCATCGCCTCAGCCCACTTGGGATTGAGTAACTTTGTCCGATACTCCAATCGCAACAAATCCTCTAGCTTCCGGGGTGTAGTATTCTTTGACGAACTTTCCACAAAACTGGCATTAACGGTCTTACCCCCTTGCTTTTCG
>NZ_JAAHHU010001043.1:0-1753 GCF_010672095.1 Moorena sp. SIO3I6
TTAGTTAGGAGGTTTGAGTATAAATCAAAACTAATGAAGCTCACCCCACCTGGACGAGGTGGGGGTGTCCTATGCTAATTTGGAGTTAGCCTTAACCCACAAATCACACAGACAAGCCCAGCTTCTGGGCGGTCGTCCAGATCTTTTGCTGGAACGACCCTCGTTGCTATTTCTACGAACGAGTTTAAGTACACCTCTAGCACCGATGTTGTAAGCGCCATTGAGATCTGCATTAAAACGCTTACCTGAGGGGAAGGTTGCTAGAGAGTAATTTCTTGAGTCACGTTTAACCGTGCCGGAACCATCATAGGCCAGTTTTGAAGTATAAGCCGCCACGACCTCTACAACCTTACCTCCCAATTCAGTCCATTTCATTTCTGTGAAATCACGAATTTTTGCTTTGAGCCAACCGTGGAATCTTTGCTTTAGGTTAGACCGCTTTCGCCCACCCTTAGCCTTCCATCCTTTAAGATTCTCAAACACGATTGCTTCAGAGTTGAATTGATCAGCAATCTCAACAATTCGCTTAGAAACTATGTGGCTGATTTGGTTGTTAATTCTTTGGCATTTTTTATAGGTCAAAGAGCAGAAACCTTTGTGGATATTTCCGCCTTTACCCATGGTTTTAGATGCTCGGACGGATACGGATTTCAGTCGTTTGTCCCTACGGTCTATGTCTCTTCCTGGATGAATAAATTCACTGTGGATTACAGTGCCGGTATGGGTTACGACTGCTATTGTCGCGGTAGTATTGATGCCTAAGTCTACCGCAGTAACGTTAGCTTCTGGCTTGCGCTTTTCTGGTTTGCAATTGAACGGAACAGACAAATGACAGTACCTATCATTGACTATCAACGAAGGAGACATCATTTTGTTAGTAGTACAAGCGTGGCGTTCTCTTAAGCTGGTAATCTGAACTTTAGTCCAAATCCAGTTTTTGCCATCAAAAACTTTTATTTCTACTTGATCAAAACCATGTAGCTTATAACACTGCCCTTTATACAAGGCCGGATAGCAACCAGTGTCAGCATTAAGCAATGGTGGTTTGCTATCTTTCCTTTTTCTATTGCCAGATTGCCATTCACTATATCGAGTAACATAGCTACTAACCTGTCCAGCTGCAAACGCGATCGCAGCCCGACGGTAATAACTCGGGAATTTGTAAAAAGCTTTATTGAATTGGGGGTATTTTATATTAGGTCGCTTGGCGGTTTGATGCATTAACTGCTCAACAGCAGGAGTTAATGCATCAGCTGTCAATCCACCAAGTTCAGACCAATGGGTATAGATAATGCCAACCAAGTACCTACAAGCCTGACGATAAACTTTGACCGTCTCCGAAAGCAATGCTTTTTGTCCGGAAGACGGATTAAGTTTCCACTTATCAGTTCTGATGACTTTGGTCGGCGTTTTCACTAGTCTATAATAATATTGTTAGTTAATATTATAGTCTACAAAAATGTATACAACAATATATTTATTGATGTTCTAGGTTTTTGATTATTGTTATTAGCGTGGACTAACCCCCACCTGAACGAGGTGGGGGAATGCGTCTCACGTCTTGTTCAAAATTCGGTGTTATCATAGCTGCTTACAGCGCTCGGATCAGTATCACGCTTAGATCCCAGTAAATCAAGGCGCTCTACTCGGATCACAGGTTGTGAGCGATCAGCTCCGGTGGTGCGATCGCTCCAAGTGTCAATTTTCAAAGACCCTTTTACACCAATTAAGCTACCTTTACGCACATAATTAG
>NZ_JAAHHU010001044.1:0-1753 GCF_010672095.1 Moorena sp. SIO3I6
TTAACCTGGCAGCAGCTGAAGGTCATCCCAGTGCGGTGATGGACATGAGCTTTGCTAACCAAGCTTTGGCCTGTGAATACCTAGTCAAGAACAAAGGATCCATTGAACCAGGTTTACACTCCATCCCTGAAGCAGTGGATAAGGACATTGCGCGGTTGAAGTTACAAGCAATGGGCATTAACATTGATAGCCTCACCCCAGACCAAATCGAGTACATCAACTCTTGGACTTCTGGTACCTAAAACTAGGGTAATCCCTTTACGATACTGGTTCAATAATCCTGATATCTCTTTTTGGGTAATCGGTTATGGGTAATTAGGTAATGGGTAATGGGTCATGGGTAATTGGTAGTTGACAATGACCGACTATCGATTGCCCTGACCGGCCTAAACGATTTAAAATGGCACCTCTAAAAACTTTTGTATCCTTGACAAGGAATAAGATATAGTATAGAAAAGGTTTGGAACGGCAAGTTAAGATCAACCACTTAGCTAGAATAAAATAACAAACTTATATTGACTCTTGCATAAATCTCTAAAAAGAGGGTGATAAATACTATAGCCACATGGCAAAAATTGACTTTTGCAAGAGGTCTATTAATGAGTAGGGTTATTGATTATGATCTGGCAACAATCTCCAACCTATCTGGCAGTGCTGACTACAATGCTCTCGGCTGCACTGGTAACTGACTTCACCGCACCCCAGTTACTGGCACAGTCATACCCACACCATGAAGTGGGTGCATACTTCCCACCACCACCAGAGCGAGGATCACCGTCTAGAACCCTTGGGGCTGGGACACATATGATTAAATTTCCACCAGTACCAGAACGAGGAGAACCTAGAAGAACAGCAGGAGGAGGGTCTCGTAGCTATTCCTGTACTGACAGCGATGACATCCCTTTGACTGCTATCGTGCCTGCCAATAATCTGGTCACAACCGTGGCGGCTAATCCGACACTGTTCTGGTATGTTCCCAAAACTACAGCCTCCGAAGCAGAATTTGTGTTAATTGATGACCAGAATCAAGAGGTTTACCTGACCAGCGTGAGCCTGGATAACACGAACGGTATTGTGCAACTGAGCGTACCGACAACCGTACCTCTGACCATGGGTAAGAAATACAAGTGGTTTTTCGTACTCGTTTGCGATCCTCAAGAGCGTAGCCGAGATCATTGGGTTCAAGGAATTCTAGAGCGTACTGAACTTAGTCCAGAATTAGCGCTTAATCTAGAGCAGGAGCAAAATACCTTAGAACAAGCCAAACTATATGCTGATGCTCTGATTTGGCAAGAAACTCTGACTACTATCGCCCAGTTACGGGATTCCCAGCCCCAAGCATGGGTAGATCTGATCAAATCAGTGGGCTTAGAAGCGATCGCTAACAAACCGTTTCTGAATTGCTGTACAGCTAGCAATTAATCTTATCAGTAATGTCAGGGTAAGTGCTAGAAAGATTAGTATAGATTAGTATATTAACTTTTATAACTAATCACTACTAAATGGCTAAACTCTCTGTAGAACTACAGCGCTATTTTTTTGAGGAAGAGCAAGAGCCTCAGGTAAGGCTGGCAGATATTTTGACCCTAGCGGGGGAACGTATCTTTGGGTTTATATTCGTTATCCTATCTCTACCTTCAGCTTTGCCAGTTCCAGCACCGGGTTATTCGATTCCCTTTGGAATTGTGATCTTATTGTTGGCTATTCAGCTCATCGTTGGTGCCAAACGCCCCTGGCTACCAAAGAAGATCAA
>NZ_JAAHHU010001045.1:0-1752 GCF_010672095.1 Moorena sp. SIO3I6
GTAAGCATTCAGGTGATGGGGTTGACAAAAAGGGAAGGATGAGTAGTAGTGTAGAACCATGGAAATCAAACCGCCAGCTACCCCAAATAGCTTTGAAGCTCTGGAACTGCTTCCCCAATCAGTTCTGGTGGAGCTGGTCCTGCAACAGCAACAAGTGATTGAACAACTGATTGGGGAGGTGGAACGCCTCAAAAGTCTGTTGAACAAAGACAGCCAGACTTCATCAAAACCCCCATCAAGTGATTTAATCAGAAGGTCAGAGAAAAAACCGTCGAAGGAATCAGATTCGCAGAAACGAAAACCAGGAGGACAACCAGGACACAAAGGGAAAACCCGAAAAGGATTTGGGCGGGTTGACCGATATGTAGTAGTCGAACCTCAAAGTTGTCCGATCTGTAAGGGAAATCAGTGGGAAAGTAGGGATTGCTCAACCCGAAGCTATGTCGTGGCTCAACTGGTAGAGCGTCCCATCGAAATTGTAGAGTACCAGCAGAAGCGACGGGTGTGTCACCACTGTGGAACTCTGGTTGGGGGGGAGTTACAGGATTTTGTCATCCCCGGACAAGACTTGTCAGCCAACTTGCAAGGAATGCTGGCCTGGTTGGGACACTACGGTCATTTGTCTTATGAGAAGCAACAAGAGTGGTTGCGAGAGTTCGGGAAAATCGAGGTGAGCTTAGGAACTCTAGAATCGACCACGCGGCGGGTGGCATTAGCTGTGACATCACAAGTGAAGGAGTTGAAAGAGTGGGTGAAGACCCAACCTCACGTTCACGCCGACGAGTCCCCGTGGTTGGTCAAGGGAGTTAAAGAATGGATGTGGGTACTCTCGGGAGAAGGATATAGTTTGTTCCATGCTGGAGACACTCGCTCACGAGTTGAACTGGAACACTTACTTGGTCAGAGTTTTGCGCTTTGTCCTCATTTCAGACGATTTCAGTGTCTATAACGGCTATCAAGTGACGGCTCAGCAGAAATGTTTAGCCCATCTGCGACGACATTTTAAGCAAGTCACTCGTCTGAAACCGCCTCATCAGCAAGCCTTGGGTCAGGCTTTTCTCGACCTCATTGATGAAGCCTTTGCCCAACACCGCCAGTGGCGCGAAACCCGTGAGGCATCCGCTTATGCTTCTTGGGCTGAGTCTTTCAAAAGGCGAGTAACTGAGGCAATTGAGACCTGGAGTCCAAAAGCCGGTCATGCGGCTGGGCTGTTGTTGAAGTCCTTGAGGAACAAGTCCGATCAATGGTGGTATTTCCTTGACTACCCCCAAGTGCCCCCCGATAACAATCGGGCAGAGCGGTCATTGCGTCTGGCGGTTACTAAGCGGAAAGTAGCCGGTGGGTCTCGTTCCTGGGATGGGTTTATCCGTTCGGCGACATTGCTGAGTGGGATTCAGTCTTGTCGGGCTCAGGGTCGTTCAGCTGTTGAGTTTTTAGGACGATCTCTTTCCTTGGCAGTGCGGGAGCGTTCTCACGAATTGTCTCTGATTCCTGACTTTGAGTAATTGGGATGGCTTTGTCAACCCCTACACCTGAATGCTTACGTGAATAGTTCTTGGTAACATGATAAGTTATAGCAACCGCAGGAAAGGTTAAAACATTTTTCTATTCACTGTTACCTGCTCCCTGCTCCCTATTACCTGCTCCCTGTTACCTAAAAAAAAAAGATGATAGTTTATGTCATAAACTAAACTGACATTGATATAAAATTGATCATTGACAAGTTTAAAATTACCAATGACTAATGAAAGA
>NZ_JAAHHU010001046.1:0-1749 GCF_010672095.1 Moorena sp. SIO3I6
TTGAACAAAATGTTGAGCGCAGTCCCCACCTAGAATCTTTGATTTAGGTGGGGTTAGCGAAACCAATAAACAAAGCGCAGCATCCTTATTCTGGCTTTTCCTGATTCTGGACATATGCAATCAGCTTTTGTAATGGAGCTTGTGTTCCTACTGAAATCAAAGCATAGCTGCCACCCCAGAACATCGGTTTTTCTGACCAGTAAAAACGTTTTAGATGAGCTGCATACTCTTTCCGCATTAGTCGAGAGGAAACAGTTTTGAGGTTATTTACTAGCTTTGACAAGTCAATACTGGGGATAGCTTCAAACAAAACGTGGACGTGATTACTCTCCCCCCCAAATTCAATCAGTTCACAATCCCATTTTGCTAGGGTAGCCCTAAAAATGTCTTCCAAGCGTTCGAGCATCTCCCCTGTTAGGGAATTGTTTCTGAACTTAGTCACTAGTACCAAGTGATAGAGCAACCGAAATGCCGAGTTGGAGCGAGTCTTGAGTCTCCTGAAATCCATAGAGCGGTATCGGCAACTAAATTGACAACTAAATCTTAGCAAGTTAAAATATATTTGGTATTGGTTAAGTCTTTCTCCATGAGCCGGAAGCCAGCTAAAAAGCGAACTAAGCGCAAAAAGTGGCAGTCAGCGTCGTTGATCAGAACTGATGTCTGGTCGCTGTCTTTGACTCGCCATCAGCGTAATTTAGCTATTCTGACGGTGGAAGAGTACCGCCATTTCCTAAAACCTTTGGTACTAATCGCCTATTGGAATTGGTCTGCCCTGTTGGGGTTAACTGCCAAAGAACGGGTGAACACGCTGGAGAAGTTGGTTCACCAGACCGCAGATAATCCCAATCCTAAATATGGTTGGTACTTCAAAAAAGCCATCAATAACCATCCATCGTTTCGCAAGTTTCCCAGCTACCTAAGACGGGCTGCCATCCAAGACGCATTAGGGATTGTTAGCAGCTTTGTGACTCGCTGGCAGGATTGGAAACGAGGCAACAGAAAGCACCGACATGACAAGTCCCCTAAGCTTACTGCCTTCTGTAACAGCTACCCAGCTTTGTACAAAGGTCAACAAATTCGCTATAACGCTAATTTTAACGCTGTAGACCTCAAGGTTTGGAACGGTAAGGATTGGGTATGGCTATTGGCTATTCCTGTTCGTTCGTCGGGAAAAAGCCGCCATCTAGGTCAAGACAACAAACTGATGTCCCCTTCCTTAATTGCTAACGGCCGCAGCGTTCATCTGTCGATGCCCGTCGAGATCGCAATTAAGGAACTGCCGGAATCTGATTGGGTTTGTGCGGTAGACCTAGGAATTAACACCACAGCGACCTGCTCTATCGTTAGTCGGGACGGTACTGTAAAAGCGAGGAAATTTATTTCCCCCGCCAGAGACATAGACCGCCGTGACCAACGCAAGCAGCGTATTGCCACTAAGTCCAAGCAAACCCGTAAGATAACCAAAAGGAATTTGCCTCAAGGGTTCTGCAAGGGATTGTATCGCAAGTCCAAACAGATCAACGAACACATTGCTCAAGTCGTATCCAAAGCTGTAATAGACTTTGGAATCGCTCATCAAGTGAGGGTGATTGTGTTTGAGGACTTGTCAAACTGGAAGGCAAAAGGGGGTAAGCACGGCTCTCTCCAAAAGCAACGATTCCACCAATGGTGTAAAGACCGGATTGTGGAACTTGCCATCCAGAAATTTAGCGAGTTAGGCGGGAACGTCGTCAAGGTTAACGCTAAATA
>NZ_JAAHHU010001047.1:0-1748 GCF_010672095.1 Moorena sp. SIO3I6
AGGCTCTAGGAAGGTATTTTAGAAAGGTATCCACAGTAATCCATGTCACCACAGGCGCTACTAGCAATACTGGACTCGGATTAACCCAGTTACTGCGATAGTCAATTAAACGACGAACCAACGGCATCAGAAACCATAGCCACCACATAAAACCTAAGTAGAGGACAGGATACCGTCGATAGAGAAAAAGGCCCACGGCAAACCCTACCACAGGCAACAGAATACGCATAATGCTGCCAGCACCAGCAATAATGCCCAGTATTGTAATGACAACAAATAACAGGATGGCTGTCCAAGCAGGGGCTGGTTCTAGTTTGATAGGAATTCCTTTTGTCATTAGGTGTTAGGGATTAGATACACAGCAGTTCTCAATTGGGTGAGGTGAAAAGTCCGAGGTTTTAGGGAGTAGGGAGTAGGGAGTAGGGAGTAGGGAGTAGGGAGTAGGGAAAAGGCAAGAGGCAAGAGGCAAGAGGTAATAAATTATATAAGAATGGAAATGTAAAAAAATGTAATACTTTTTTGAATTCATTTGTAAATGCTATATCTAATAGATTAGAGATTAGTTAGTAGAGCGTTTATTAGTAAGCCTGAAGTACATTTAAATTTTATTTCTTGTTCCCTGTTCCCTGCTCCCTGCTCCCTGCTCCCTAAAACCAAGACATTATTCACCCAAAACCCTTCAACCGTCCCTTTTGCTAGCCTAAGCACTTTTTCCAGCTCAACCAACCTTGCCAACGTCCACGCAAAGAAGCAAGGCACTTTTGTCCTGCTAAAAGTCCTTCTTTGGGCAAAGACCGTAAACATTGTAGGAAACCGGGTTTAATTTGTGTTCCCACCAATGTTGACCAAACTATAAATATCATTCGTTGTAGAACAGGAAAGTAATCTAACAAAACTATAGTTTCATTATGTGCCGCATTAATCAGGGCAGTATCGCTAAAAACTATGCCTCGCTGATCCTCATCAAAACGCTGTGCTGGATAGTGGTCTACTGCTACCCCTGGGTCATAAATTAGCTTCCAACCTGCTTTTCTTAGGGCTAGACTAAAGGCCAGATCATTATGGACTTGAGCTCCTTTCCCTCGTAGACGCTCATCAAAGCGCAAGCCCGATATAGCAGTCCGTCGATAGCTCATGTTAGCTCCTTTCAGGACATCCACCTCCCGAGGTAAACCTACCCCCAGGTGATGATTACCAATCACCCGTCCATACCATTGCACTCGACCCACTCGTTCTCTAGCGCCATTTTCCAGGTAGTTACCCAGATGTACCCAATCCCGTCCACCGACACCTCCGATCCGGTGATCTGACAGAAAGTGAGTTTCAATATCAGCTAACCAATTGCCACGGGGAGCAGCATCATCATCGGTAATAGCAATAATATCTCCCTGTGCTCTATCAAGACCTGCGTTGAGAGCAGCCACTTGCCCGGGAATAATTAATTTCACAGGACGCATGGGTAAAACCTCAGGGTTGAATGCTTCAAGAAATGCCCAAGTTTCAGCATCAGTATCCCGTACAATCACCAAGACCTCATCCGCTGGTCGAGTTTGCTTCTCCAGGGCCTTTAAACACCGTTCTAGGTCTTTTGAACGGCGATAGGTGGGGACTATAACAGTGATTCTCATTTATTCTACTGTTGAGTTAGGTTGAACGCGATTGCGTGGCCTTTTGGCCAAGGTTATTAGGTTGAAGGTTGAAGGTTGAAGCTTGAAGGTTGTTTGTCAGAATGCAGAATTTAGAATTTA
>NZ_JAAHHU010001048.1:0-1747 GCF_010672095.1 Moorena sp. SIO3I6
CTAAAGCCATATCTTTTTTAATTGGATTAGTGATTTCCCTAGCCTTGAATATCGATACCATCAATATCAGCAATCAATTCTATAAAAACCACAGTGTAAGAGCTGCTGTCAATCAAGTCACTAATAGAATTGTTAATGAAACCGGTGCCTGTTTACAGCAAGAATCAAACAGTAATGACTGTTATGATAGTATAACCTCAGCTGTAGATGACCTAGCCTTTCTTCCCATTGGCTGGGGAGAAACTAATCTTATAGAGCAGTTTGAAGAACCGAATCATCTTCCCAGAGAGCTGGGTTTGACTTGGGTTTACTTCAAATTCGTTGTCGGGATTATTTTGAGTGCGATCGCAATCTGTATGGGAGCCCCCTTTTGGTTTGAAGTACTCAATAAGTTGGTCAACGTTCGTAATACTGGAGACAAACCAAAATCCTCTAAATAGACTCCCAAATAGACTCCCAACTGCTAGACCTATTGAGGCTGCAAGGCAAGAACTATAGCCTGGGTCCAGTGTACCTTGATCGGTGTAAACCTACAGGGTAAGTAGCACGAACTGCTTTTTCCAGTATTTGGTTCAAATATATTGAATAATAATTGGAGATTAAATTGGCCACCATTTTTAATCGCCTTCTTCAAGTCTTTCTCCGGAAATAATGCATCTTTAATCTTTTCATCGCTCAGCTTAAATTCGCAATTTTGACCAGGACGAATTTTACCAACGTCTTGGCTTTTCGGTGCCTCTTCCATATCACCAGAATTTACCCAAACCATAGGTCGTGCATTATTTCCCAAGTCAGTGATAATACTCTTATCCCAGTCTATTTCAATATAAACAGGATTCTCGTTGGTTTTATTTTTAACACTCAGTTTAAGATCCTTTAAGTCATCCAATTTATAGCTAGGATCGAAGCCAAAGTTGACTTCCATGAAATCATTAAGATTGTGCTTTTCCAGTTCCTGATTGATAGCATCAGAGTCTACCTTAACGGTTATAAGTTTGTCTATTTCCTGAAACGCTTTGTACAAAACGTAAGTAACACCGATTATATAAATGGTCAGGATTAGCAAGTTTTGGTCGTTATCCATCTTGAATATGGGAAGGGGACTCCCGTTATAAACGTTAGTTTTAGCGGGATGGGAATTCCCGCAATAAATAAATTGTTCGCGTAGCGTGGCCTACGGCCAGCGGTAGCGAATCGTTAAATAACTTAATTTGCGTACTCATAACCGTCAGCTTTGAAAATTGTTCGCAAGTACTTTGGATGTACGTCAATCTTCTTTTCTGGAGTTTGGAGAACGAAACTTGGGCGATAACGAATGGCTATTCTTCCTGTGTATTGACCGGCATATTTTCCTCCCTTGATATCAGCTTTGACAATATCTCCCGTTTGGAAGCCTTTGAAAAACTTAGCAGCAGGCGCATGAGCCTTAGGGAAGCCATACTTATTTGGACGACATCTTTGGCGCACCCCGTGACCTTTAGCTGTAACTATTAGCGGTTTCACTCCATTTAGGAGTAATGTCTGAGGAGTGGATTTACCTACACAAGCAGCATCAGTCCAATGGGTTTTCTCAATCTCTCTGGTTTTACGATTGAACTTAGTCAGACCACCAGAACCTGTGTCAACAGGTAATCCAGTCAGTTGCAGCCTCCTCCATACTTCCCAACGAGTTGAGTTAACTGCTGCTGCATCTTTCAAGGGGGATTTAGCCAATGCCAGTACTTTCTTTAGAAGTTCTGGTTTTTTG
>NZ_JAAHHU010001049.1:0-1745 GCF_010672095.1 Moorena sp. SIO3I6
GGGTGCGGCTCTTATAGAAATACGGTATTATTTAAAATAACAAAACTAACAACCTTGTCAGAGTAAGGCTTTGAGTCAAAAAAACCGTTAAGTGACGTTTGTTGTACATAAGTGGAAAACCGGGGTGAAATTCAGAGATATGCAAGGATCGTACTCAAATGAAGACATCTTCTTTTCACCAGCACGAGAGCTATTTGAAGAAATCGTAGAGTGGTTGGGTTCAGATCGGGTTTGCGGTTTAGAGCATGGGGAGTTAGAGAACAAATTACTGGAGAACGGGTACGAACTATTAAGACGGCTTCTGCCACGGTTATTTTGATAGACGTAGTGATGACGAGATTGAAGGTGAGTGTTTGGGTAGTGACCAAGCCAGAAGAACTCATAAGAAGAAGTTGACTCGTAAACTGACCACCTTATTTGGAACCGTAAGAGTCAATCGAATTGGTTATGGAGGAAGGAAGCTCAATTCCCTGAGTCCATTGGATGCGGAATTAAACCTACCGCCATCCCAATATTCCCACGGACTGACAGAGCGAGTCGCAGTAGAAGTAGCCCGTTCGGGGTTTGGTGAAACAGTAGAGATAATTTCCCAAACAACCGCAGCCAAAGTTGGTAAGCGTCAAGTGGAAGAATTAGCCTTCAATAGTGCCTGTGACTTTGACCAATTTTACCACCAGCAACAATCACATATAGAGCAATCTCCACAAACAGGGGAAATAGTAGTGATTACTGTTGACGGTAAAGGTGTAGTGATGCGTACAGAAGATTTACGTGCTCATACCAGAAAAAGGGCGCTGGCTTCGAGCAAGAAGTTAAATAAACGATTAACGAAGGGTGAAAAACGAAACTCGAAGCGAATGGCTACAGTAGCTTCGGTTTATACGATTGACCCATTCGTGCGCACACCTGAACAAATTGTCAATCCGGAAGGGGAGGAGGTAGATAAAAAAGAACTCAAAAGACCCTTGCCTCAATCCAAGCGTGTTTGGGCAAGCTTAATTAAACAGCCAGAAGTAGTTATTAGCGAAGCATTTGACGAGGTATTGCACCGCCGAAGCACTCAACAAAAACACTTTTGTGCTTTGGTCGACGGTAATAAAACTCAATTATCGCTGTTGAATAAGTTTGCTCGCAAACACCAGATTAACTTAACAATTGTTCTCGATATTATCCATGTAATTGAATATTTATGGAAGGCGGCATTTGCCTTTTATTCCGATACCAGCAAACAAGCGGAGGATTGGGTAAGTAAAAGGATACTACTCATTCTTCAAGGACACTCAAGTACAGTTGCTGCTGGGATGCGTCGCAGTGCCACATTACGCAAACTCTCCCCATCACAACGTAAACCGGTGGATAATTGTGCCAGATATTTACTCAACAACGCGGCTTACCTCAAATACGATGATTACCTCAGAGCCGGTCTTCCCATTGCCACTGGGGTAATTGAAGGTGCTTGTCGTCATCTGATCAAAGACCGGATGGATATTACTGGAGCTAGATGGAGCCTTCAAGGAGCTGAAGCTGTTTTACGTCTTCGCTCACTTTACCTTAGCGGTGATTGGCATCAATATTGGCAGTTTCACTTAAAACAAGAGTATCAACGCAATCACCATGTTTTGTATCTTGATGGTGTTCCTTTGATGAAACGACTCCTTTATGCTCGTTGCTCTACTACTGCTCCCACTACTCTTCCGATAACTGTCTAAGACTTTATCCTTAGTCTTCCTAAAAGAGCCGCACCC
>NZ_JAAHHU010000105.1:0-22190 GCF_010672095.1 Moorena sp. SIO3I6
TGGAGAGGGGGGGGGGGGGGGGGATGGGGAGATGGGGGGATGGGGAGATGGGGAGATGGGGAGATGGGGAGATGGGGAGATGGGGAAATGGGGAGATGGGGAGATGGGAGCGATTTTTATTAAGGGTAATTATCCTGACATGATATGAGGAGCGCGATCGCATATCGGTTCATGGCAAAGGCATCTAAATTCTAGAAGCCTTACTCAGCAGAAAAGATTTAAAAATTCGTAAGCATTCAGCCGTCAGCCGTCAGCCGTCAGCCGTCAGCCGTCAGCCGTCAGTGGTCAGCCGTCAGTGGTCAGCCGTCAGTGGTCATATCAAATCCGGATAATTGCCCACACTTACGATATCCAGACAACATCTTTCTCCCCCTGCTCCCCTGCACCGGAAGCTCCCCTGCTCCCCTCACCAGGAAGTATGGTTATTCAACCGGATTTGATATCAGTGGTCAGCTTATTGTATTCAAAAGCTATTCCTAAAGTAGCGTGCCCATAGCCCATAAGCTAATGGCTGATACGCGACACGCTGATACGCGACACGCTGATAGCTGAATACTTATCAAAATTCCTAAGCAAAAATACTTATTCAATGACTCTCATATCCAGTAGGCATTTCCAAATAAGATGCGAATACCACTGCATATCGGTCAAATCCAGAACCATTAGGTTTTTTTGACTTTCTCAAACTTACCTAACATTTTTGATGCAGTCGCTTTTGAAATCATAAAAATATGAGAAAATGCAAAATCACAGAGTAAATATAGCAGAAGTCAGAAGTCAGAAGTCAGAAGTCAGAAGTCAAACTCTTGCGCTTACTTAGGTTTGAGACTTTTGTCATGTCCTAATTGCCCTGGCGACTGCTATAAGTAAGTCAGTTGACATTCGAGGGCTGGAAAAAGTTTCTGGATTGGTGGTCTCTAGACAGAAGATCAACCACTGTTTCCTTATGCCTACCAAACTGACTTCTGCTGACTTCCCCCTGACCAGTCTAACACCTTGATTCAAAGGGTTTCGGTTAGGGTAAAGGGTTCGTTAAATCAGCATTTTTATAGCTGATATCTTTTCGGTGCGCTTGACCCATTAAAAATTAAATTCGCGTGATTGTCGCGCCTCCAAGGCCGCGAACAATCCCTCGCGGCCTTGGGTCGCGCCTTTCGGCAAAGCCGACGCGGGGCGCGAACGGGCGCGCACCTGTAGTTATTGTCTTAACCATATTCCTAAAACAAATCACTTTGATTACCAAAGGAGTTGCCCATGCTTGAAATAATGAGTATTCACAAAGCTGATGAAATTAGTCAAATAAAAAAACAAAAAAATGGCCTAATTTCTGGCAAAATTGAACTCACTATAAAAAATCACTAAAGTAAAAACTGTTAAAAACGGCTGGCAGGAATTTAATGTTGATTGCGATGGCACGATTTTTACGATTAAGGTCAAACCTAAAGTTTGGAAAAAAATCACGACGGCTAATGAGATGTATTCCATGTGGGTCGCTGTTATTACTGGCAAACTGGGAGCGAAAATTAACAAAGGGTTTCGGGTAGAGCAACCAGGCATTCAAGTATTTGAGAAAAAACCCAAGGCACCGAAACCAGAGAAAGCACAGCTACAAGCCCAATCACAGGAACAGCTACAACCACAAGCACAAGCCCAATCACAGGAGCAGCTACAGGAGGAGCTACAAGCTCAATCACAGGAGCTAGCCCAATCACAGGAGCAGCTAGCTCAATCACACGAACAGCTAGCCCAATCACAGGAGCAGCTAGCTCAATCACACGAACAGCTAGACCAATCACAGGAGCAGCTACAAGGTCAATCACACGAACAGCTACAGGAGCAGCTAGCCCAATCACAGGAACAGCTACAAGCACAAGCCTAAGCAAAGACCAAGAATTGGGCGTTAAACTGATTTAATCTGAACAGTTATTATCAAATTTCGTTAATCGTTAATTGAGAATTAATAATTTTAAATTAACGATTAACAATTAACAATTAACAATTAACAATTTTTCGGGATTCCTGCTCCAGCGGGTCGGTTCCTCAGCCCCCAAGCCACAAAAGGTAATGTTATGCTAGCTTCAACGGCTAATTGTTCATAGCGTTCATTGGTTTACAGGCTTTAGCCATAAGCCATTTCCTATAGGCTATCTCCAGATGAGCGATCGCATAACTCATATCCTTCTGATTGATGATGACCCAGTATTCCGATTGGGTATAAGGACTGCCTTGCAAGCCTTCGAGGATCTACTAGTTGTAGCTGAGGCTGATACTGGTACAGAAGCCCTATCAAGATTAGCGGCACTAGAGGCGACCAACTCCGTGGATTTGGCAATTTTGGAACTAGCTTTGGATCCCCCTAATTCAAGTGAAGGGATAGCCTTATCAGGATTGCCACTGTGTCAGCGATTACAGCAGGAGTACCCTAACTTGCCAATCTTACTACTGACCAGGGAATCTCAACCCACTGTACTAGCAGCAGCTCAAGCATTGGGTGTAAATGGGTACTGCCCCAAAGGAGTAGCGATCTCTACCATTGTTGAAGCCATTGGTCAAATTATTGAGGGTCAATCCTATTGGCAGACACTGTCTAACTTACCTACTGTATCTTATAAAGCTGCAGGTTTTGCTCCCTGGTATCAACAGTGGCGTAAATCAGGATTCCAACAATTTGAAGCGGCTTTAGCCCAGGTCAATAGTCAGCTGCAAAATCCTCGTCTTTCCAATTGGGATTGGCTGTTTTGGACTGGACGCCGTCGAGAACTGTTGGTAGCCCGTTGGCTGGCGGATCAGCTATTACCTGCTAGCATCATTCTGGTGGAACCGTCACGGGACAATTCCTTAGTCCCAATGCCTAAACCGGAAAGGTCACTGACTGTTGCGCCAATGGCTCAATCCCAGCTTAGCCCTAAGCCACCACTAGTTGAGCAGATATTTGACCGGACAATGAACCGGACAATGGTAAAACTTCAATCTGGTTTATCCAACCTCTCTGGTGTTCCTCTAGAACTTGACATTCTCCAAGTAGAGAAAAGAGCAGAGTTACTTGGTTTAGTCTTCCAAACCTTTGAAGAGCTGGTTGAAGATTTGCGCTTGTCTCAAGTAACACTGGAACAGTTACCTCAGAAGCAACAGCTGATTCTGAAAGATCTGTGGGAAGCATCAGTTACAGATTTCTTCGGAAAGTATTATACCTTGTACACGGACAATACTCAACTAGAAGTTGTCACTATTTTGCTGGGTAACTATCCCATTGTAAAAAAGGCAATTCTTGATAAAATTCCTCTAGTTATTGACTTATTATCTCATCGACTATTTGACAGCTCATTAACAATTGATAATGTCTCCTATCCAGCCCACACCCCTGAAGCAATTCAACGGTCAGAATTTATCCTGGACAATTTAATTATCCAAATTGCTAATGGGGTGATTCAACCGTTATTAAATCAATTGGCTGATGTAGAAATTATTAAGGTAAATTTTTATCATAAAAATCTAATGTCATCTCGGGAAATTGCTCGATTTCGCAATAATCTCTCCTGGCGATATCGCCAAGATAAACTATTTGGTGAGCCACAAGCAATTTTCGAGAGTCGATATGATTTATTTATCCTAACTGACACTGGCATTAAACAAACCAGTATCTATGCTCCCCGGCGTCGAGAATTAGAACAGCTGGGAGGTTTTCAGCTAGCTGTGACGTTAGCCTATGAGCTACGGGATGCTCTTTCTCCCCGTGTGCAAGCGGCTGTTACTTGGATTGGTAATGGTGTGGTGTATCTGTTGACCCAAGTCTTTGGTAGAAGTATTGGTCTAGTGGTTCGTGGTGTAATTCAGGGCATTGGTAGTAGCGTCCAAGAGGCCAGGTTTGGGAAAAATTCTGGACGTGGGAAGTAGGGGAGTGTGGTAAGTTGCGTAGTGGACTGACACAGCTAAAATAGGGCAATAGAAAAATAATATGATGCTTTCTATTCAATGCTTTCAGCCATAATTTATTGCACCCAATTAGCTGTGTCAGTCCACTACAGAACTTTACTCTCGTTATCTGTCGTTTATTGCTATTGACAGCTTATCTTCACGAGAGTTTTTTCTTTTAGTGATCTGCTTTAAAAGCCGCTTTGCGGTCTGGCTTAGCCAGCACTTCGTGGTCTGGCTAAAAGCCAGCGCTTTGCGATTGCTAGCGAACATTTCTGACTTTTAAGACATCCTCTGAGTCTACTTGAGAATGACCTTTTGAGACACTTAAAGGAACACACATTTCGGGAAGTTCCAAAAACTATACTTGGTGAGTCATTTATTAAACAACTATTTGCTAGCAGATCTAATCAATCACTCATATGTCGTTATCCTGATCTGCTTTGTAAAGTACTTCGAGCGGACCTCTATCTCTAATATCTAGAAACCTATCAATTAAAGCTTGAGATGATTCAGTCGGGTTGAGAAGATGGTTCATATGCAAAATTCGCAAGACAATATTTTGATGAGAGTTGCTATTATCCCAGAAAACATTCTTGCTTCCAACAGCGGAAGCGCCAAAGTTATTTATAGTTTGATCTATAGTTTGATTCCAAGAAATCTTTGATAATTCCGTCCATAATGAACTTGCGACGAAAAACCCTTCATTCCCTGGGGTAAAAGCTTTTTTAATTTCCATAGAAGCAAATCTATCAGCTCTAGCTTCAATGCTCTTTTCTATTGTGTCGTTTAGGTTGTATTCATTACTCTTTTCTTTGGTATCATTTGAACTGTACTCATTACTTTTTTTATAATCTTCGTAATATACGTGTCCTACTTCATGTAAAAGTAAAATCGCCCAAATATTGCTGATGTCTAATTCTATTCCTATATTTTCAGGTGATTGTTCATAAAAAATATTAGAAATACTTTTTATCTGTCCATTATTTATGAAAATACATTTATTATTTTTAGGAACAAATATTACTTTACCTGGTATCGAATCTTGATCGATAACATATACGGGTATGTCTTGAGTAGATAGCTCTCTATCTTTCCAACCAGGAATAAGTTTGAGTTTTATTTCATCATCTAACACCTGATTTGCTATCTTGATTGATTCTTCAATGAAGCTACGATGTAGTGCAGATTCTTGATAATCAAAAATCTGTGGATAGTTAATTGATTTAACCGAGTAATGCTTATCGCATCTATATAATGATGATAATACCGCACAAAAAAGCGATTGGAGAACAAATCTTCTTTTCATTAGTTGTCTAGTTGAGTATTCAAATCGATAATTATTAACTGTTTATCATCTATTTGTTCAGCTCTAGTATAGTCTTTGAGATTCTGATTTATCTTCTTCTGAAGTTCATTTGCTGAAAGTAAAAGTTGACTACCTTGCGACTCGCTTTGTTGACTAAACAATCCAGAAACAACAACTAATGCTAATAATACTCCAACTATTCTGATATTTTTTTTAGAACTCTTCTCTCTGCCTAAAACATCTTCTATAGTTAGCAGTTCAATATTTTCCTGTTTAATGTCACGACCGTGATAGCCAGCTAATATTAAGTTTATTGAGCTGATAAATAGTGATATCCA
Organism: Moorena sp. SIO3I6; assembly: GCF_010672095.1. Classification (NCBI taxonomy): domain Bacteria; kingdom Bacillati; phylum Cyanobacteriota; class Cyanophyceae; order Coleofasciculales; family Coleofasciculaceae; genus Moorena; species Moorena sp. SIO3I6. The sequence continues at coordinate 5,560 of NZ_JAAHHU010000105.1, forward strand.
CTCCAGAAGCATAGCAGCTTTTTTGAAGCGCCTACCGTGGATGAATTGCTTTTTCATTTTTGATTCTGCCGATCTAAAGACTTGATCTGCCTGCTGATCGAGATCGTCACTACTAGTAGATATGAAGTCAGAAGAATCTATACTTATTTGAGGTATAGGAGGATCTTGAAAAATTGCATTTCTTTCTAAAGCTGCGATAGCTAGTAATATTAATAATGAAGAAATACCCCCTAAAATAAGAATCCGGGATAAGGTTATTTTCATATAATAAAGTTTAATGATTTGTTACGTAAGCCAAGGTATAGAAGATAGATATATGAACATATTATATCCTCTTATGTTCTCAAAGTTTTACTAAGTTTATTTCTATCATACCAGTAAAAATAGATAAACAGGTTATAAGGGTAAAGCGGGACTTTATAGTCAGTTACCAGTTGCGTTCAGATACGCTGATCCTTGGTGGACTGTTTCTGCAATTGGATTATCTCCATGATCAATTTCCCAGAAGTCCATGTAGAGTCATTATTCAAGCAATCGCCAGACTCTGAAGTATTTTTTTATACATATGTTGGCAAACTATCATACTTTGAAAAGTATCAAGCGCTAGTGTAACAATTGGTAACATAATAAGAAAAATATAGTTCGCAAACATGTTTATGGGCTAGGGTGTAACAATTAGTAACATACGCAAGTTCTATTGTATAGAACCCCTGAAGGGGTGACATGAGCCCTAAAAGCTTACTATATAGAACCCATTTTATATCTTTTAGGAGGAGGCAGCAAGCCTCTTGAGCATGAGCCTGACAAAACAGAGATTAAGCTTGGTCACTGCATTAGAGAGAGTTCTCTCAAAGTTCTTGACCAGAATTTTACATCTTTCCATCCAAGCATTGGATCGTTCGATTACCCACCGGGCAACAGCCGGAACAAACCCTGATTTCCCTTGAGCTGCCTTCTGTTGTTTTGAGGGTAATGTCGAGAGTTCAAACTTAATTTTTGTCATGATCTGGGGATAAACCTTCTTGAGCTCCTCCGAGCTATGATCCGGATGATAACCATGGTCTAACAGGATAGTGATCTGGCGGAATATTGACGGGCTGAGCCTTGAAATAGTCGTGAGTTGTAGGTCAACATTTCCATCAATCCTGTGTCATCTGAAACATTGGCTGCAGTGCCTGGGGGGGGGTGACATGGAAGCTTAAATCCTTACTGGGTAATAATTTCAGCCCATCAGTTACAAAAAAATACATCCTGTTTTGGGTCTAGAGGGGCGCTTGTCGCCCCTCTAGGCGTTTAAGTCGTCATAAGCTCGATCATTATTTACGAGGTATGAGAGCTATGAAGCTTATACAGTCTACTTTTTAGCTCTCATGTCGCTCCTCCAGCCGCATATGAAGGCACCCTCTTAAATCTGGTCGGGACTCAATTAGTGGTATTATCCGCTTGCGATACTGGAATTGGTGATATTAGCGCGGGGGAAGGTATTTATGGGTTGCGTCGTGCTTTTGTAATTGCTGGCAGTGAAAGTCAACTGATTAGTCTGTGGAAAGTAGAGGACACTGCCACAAAAGATTTGATGGTAGCTTATTATCAGGGGCTAAAAGCAGGAAAAGGACGCAGGGAAGCCTTATCTCAAATTCAGCGAGACTGGCTTGAAGGAAAGAACGGGAAAAAATATCAACATCCTTACTATTGGGCAAGTTTTATTTTTTCTGGGGATTCGACACCGATGGAGTTTTAAAGGTAAGCATTCAGCGGTCAGCGGTCAGCCGTCAGCGGTCAGCGGTCAGCCGTCAGCCGTCAGCTATCAGGTTTCAGCCTTCAGCTTTGTGGTACAGGCTTCTAGTTTGTGGCACAGGCTTCTAGCCTGTGAGGTAACTCAGATTAAACCAATGCTTACCTCTTTTATTCAAAAGCTGATAGCTGAATACTGAAAGCTGAAAGCTGATAGCTGACGGCTGATAGCTTAAAACTAATTGCTAATAGCTGATACCTGATAGCTTACATTGTCATGACTCATTCACAGTCACACCCTTTTTGCCATTACTCTCAGTATGCTCTACTACTTCCGAGCCTAGAGGATTAGCTTGATGCTGAGATGGTGGCAAAGCGGGAGCTAATATTTCCCAAGCTTCTTTGGCAATGGGCAAATACTGATCGTGAGCGGCTTTAGCTTCAGCAAATTTTGTTAAGGTTTTGGCAAAATTTCTATCCGTTGCCAGTTTCATATGTTCCGGTGTCAGGGGGTCTGGGGAAAATAAGGCTTCGATCACTGGCCGTAATTCCACCGCTTGTTGGTAAGCTTGTTCCAAATTCACCCTTAAACTTGCTAAAGATGCGATCGCTTTTACTGACTGAATAATCTCTGCTTCCTCACCATCTTTACTATCGGTAGCTAGTGGCTCAACTAAAATCAAATCCTCAGCACTCAAGCCATCGGCAAAGCTATCCTCATTGACCGTAGTGTCTTCTGAGTCTTCCATCCGCCGTTGAATCTCTTCGAGGGCTTTAGCTCTGTTTTTGGCATTGTCGGTTCTGCCGGGGACTTCAACGAAAAAGCCGAGTTCCTTTAAATCCTTGGTTGTATATTGCACCGTAGCTTTTGACATAATGTTTACCCCAGTTTCGATGTCCGATTAGATTCATCCTACTTAAATTAATAGTACGCCTGATCGAGTTCACTATGGAACATGGTTCCAAAACCGAAATGGCGTAAGCATATGCGCTACCTCACAGGCTAGAAGCCTGTGCCACGCACGCTACTTGAGGTGCTATCAGCTCTCAGCTATCAGCTCTCAGCTATCAGCTCTCAGCCATTGGCCAACGGCTGACGGCTAACCACTGACCACTGACCACTGACCACTGACCGCTGACCACTGACCGCTGACCGCTGACCGCTGACCGCTGACCACTGACCACTGACCGCTGACCGCTGACCACTGATGGTCTAGCTAAGACTTTTTGCTTACTGAGGAATTATTAATTTTTGTAAAAATGAGTGTTCAAGACCTAGAAAACTGATATATACGTCGCTACACTAATCAAAGTGTGTAAGGCTTGTGGAACCTAGATGATTCCTATCCAACTAACTCTAAAAAACTTCCTCAGCTACCGCGACGCAACTCTAGACTTTCGCGGTCTTCACACTGCCTGTATTTGTGGTCAGAATGGAGCCGGGAAATCGTCCCTGCTAGAAGCCATTACCTGGGCGATTTGGGGACAAAGCCGTGTTGCCTCAGAAAACGATGTCATCCATACTGGGGCGAAGGAAGTCCGAGTAGACTTTATTTTTCAAAATAATCAACAAACCCATCGAATTATTCGGACTCGCCATCGGAAACAGGGGAGTTCCCTAGACTTTCAAGTGGAAACACCAAATGGTTTTAAGTGTTTAAGCCAGAAAGGAGTACGAGCAACTCAATTATTAATAATAGCGAATCTCAAGCTAGATTACGATACCTTTATCAACTCCTCTTACCTGCGTCAAGGTCGAGCCGATGAGTTTATGGTCAGGCGTCCCAGTGAACGGAAACAAATTCTGGCAGATTTGCTCAAACTAGACCAGTACGAAAAATTGGCAGACCAGGCAAAGGATTTGTCAAAGCAGTTGAAAGGTCAAGTAGAACAGCTAGAACAAAGTTTGCAGGGTATTAAGGAACAACTGGGAGAACGGGATGCGATCGCAAAAGAAACAGCTACCCTGGAAACTGCCTTACACCAGCTGCAACAAGACCAAGACCAAGACGCGCAACAACTCAAACAACTACAAGCTGTTGGACATCAGCGGAATAGCTGGGAACAACAGCTAAACTTTGTGAGGACACAATATCGTAATCTTACTCAAGATTGCGATCGCATACAACAAGACATTGCTACTGCTGTTGCTCAACAACAACAACTTTCTGAACTACTCTCTAAAGACCAACAAATTACTGCTGGTTATGCCGAATACCTCCAGCTACAAGAACTTGAAGAAAGTCTTGCCGCAAAATTACAGACTTATCAGAAAGCGCAACAGCAACGACAACAACTCCAACAGCAGCTCAATCAAGAAATTAATCAACTTAATCTGCAAATTCGTGATATCCAAGCTCAACTCGAAGCCTTGGGTACTCAAGAGCAAGATATTAAAGATACTCTCTCCCGTTCAGGGCAAGTGGCTACAGCCCTGGCACAACTTAACCAAGCTCGTGAACGCCTAAAGCAGCTAGATAATCTGCAACTAGAAGTCTCTCCCTTGTTGCAACGCCGTGGGTCTATCCAAAGCGAACTTGACCGGGTTCAAGCCAGACTCAGTGCCAAATTAGAAGAACTAGTCTCTTCTGAAAAACAGTTATCCCAGCAAGTAGCAACAACACCTCAGCTGAGACAGGCCGCACTTCAGTTAGAGGCTGAACTTGGGGAATTAGAGAAAAAGCGGGTCTACCTGTCTCGGTTACAGGACAAAGGACTAGAACGTCGAGGCTTTCGAGAACGCCTCCACGAAAACCAACGTCGCTATGAAAAATTACTGGGGGAACTGACCCAAAAAATCGAATTGCTGCAAGTTCAGAACGCAGTTTGTCCCTTATGCGAGCAGCCTCTAGATGCAGCCCATTCTGACCGGGTGATTCAGAAAACTACTGCTGAGCACAAGGATGTTCAAGATCAATTCTGGGTAGTACGAGAGCAGCTAACAGTTTGTGAACGAGAACTTCAGGTGTTGCGCCATGAATACTCCCAAATTTCCAAACAACTCTCTCCTTATGAAGAGTTGCTAGAACAACGGGGACAACTAGCAGCACAACTAGAAGCCACTGACGAAGTTTACGACCGACTCTATGAAGTATCAGAGGAAAAGAAAGAACTGCAACAATCCCTTAGTATTCCTGGTTATGGGGTAGAATTACACGAAGAACTCAGGCAACTCGACCTCCGAGTCCAACAGCTCAACTACGATGAACAAACCCATGCTCTAGCACGGGGGGAAGTTGACCGCTGGCGCTGGGCTGAAATCCACTCGGCTAAGCTAGAAGAAGCACGGCGGCGTCAGGGAAAAATTGATGCCCAGAAACCACAGCTGCAAGAGAAGCTGGATACTCTTCAAGCCTCGGTGGATCAGTTACAAACGAATTCCCCGTTGAAGCAGCAATTGGATCAGCTAGATCGATACATAGCTGAGATTGGCTATAACTTGGATGCTCATAATCAGGTTAGAGCCTCGTTGCGTCAAGCCCAATCTTGGCAACTGCCTTATCAGGAATTACAAACTGCCCAAGAGCAACAGCCCCAAGTCGGTCAACGCTTGGCAAACCTAAATCAAACCCTCCAGAGCAGACGCTCTAATCTCAAGGAGGTTAATACACAAATTGAGGACATTGTCAAGCAAATGGAACAAAGTCCTGATGTTACTAGGGACATCCAAGCCTTAGAACAGGGCATGAAGCAGCGCCGACAGCAAATGGATAAACAACTATCCCAGCAGGGGCGTCTCCAACAACGGTTGCAGCAACTGGAATCCCTACAAACTCAGTATCAACAGCAACTCGAAAAGCTGCAACAACTCCAGCGGCAATATCGGGTGCATCAGGAATTAGCGATCGCATTTGGCAAAAATGGCATCCAGGCACTCATGATAGAGAATATTTTGCCTCAACTAGAAGCCCAAAGCAATCAAATTTTGGCTAGACTAACTGGGAATCAGTTACACATCCAAATTGTTACCCAAAAGGCCGGGAGTCGGTCTTCTAAGAAAAAAACCAAACTGATTGATACCTTAGATATTTTAATTGCTGATGCCACTGGTACTAGACCTTATGAAACCTATTCCGGTGGTGAAGCATTCCGGATTAATTTTGCCATTCGTCTGGCATTAGCACAACTGTTGGCTCAACGCTCAGGCACATCCTTACAAATGTTGATTGTGGATGAGGGGTTTGGCACCCAAGATGCCGAGGGGTGTGAGCGATTGATTGCAGCAATTAATGCGATCGCATCCGATTTTGCTTGTATTTTAACCGTGACTCATATGCCTCAGTTTAAAGAAGCCTTTCAGACCAGGATTGAAGTATCTAAGACATCCCTTGGCTCTCAGTTAAGTTTATCGATGTAATCAATGCTAATATTTGTAGCAAAGGGAGTCGGGAGTCGGGAGTCGGGAGTCGGGAGTCGGGAGTCGGGAGTCGGGAGTCGGGAGTCGGGAATAGGGAATAGGGAATAGGGAATAGGGCGTCAAGAATGATAACAATTACTTAAATGATAGCTGATTGCTGATAGCTGATTGCTGATAGCTGATAACGGATTGCTGATAGCCCTATAAAATCAAATCCATTGCTGTTTTTATGATTTCCTCCCGCTCCACCATTTTAGCAATTTCTTCAGCTTCATAACTTCCTTCAAATGCTTCTAATGAAGCGCGGTCTAGTGCGGATTGATAGGCATCTTCTAAAGTTTCTAATAATTCCTCTTCGGTTAAATAAGTTCCTTTAGCCTTGTGGCGCTTATTAGTACGTTGAATTTGTTTAACAGAATTACGGATTGATACTTCCCAAGATTTAGTCGTCCGTTTTTCAGCAGCTTTTTTAATTAGATGTAACAGCAGAATAATTCCATAGCTAAATAGTTTATTCAGTTTATCCGATTTGCTCATCTCCTCCAATTCTTCAATCAGTTCCAGGGCTTCAGGGATTTTGCCTTCGTAGAGCAATTCCTTGAGAGTCATTAATTCTTCCATTCGCTATTATTCCTCCGCTTTTCAATTTCCCCGTCGCGACTAATACCGAACCAAAGATATAGCAGTCGAAGTAAAGCTTAAGACATATTTCTACTCCCGACTCCCGACTCCCGACTCCCGATTCCCGACTCCCGACTCCCTACTCCCGACTCCCGATTCCCTACTCCCTACTCCCTACTCCCTACTCCCCTTAACCCATTACCCATGACCAAAAGAACCGTAAAATTGCTCAATGTCTCCAATTAGGCTATTCAAATAATTCCGCAATTGTACGGTTATCTTAATCTTGAAATAGCTTCTACTATAGTAATATCCAAACCGAAATCTCGGCAGTATAGAGGCTGTAATAAACGAGCTAGTTTCGGTTTTTTTGTGGACTAACGATAAAAAGACGGTAGGACGATCACTAGTCCAACGGGAATAAACTATCAGGGCATCTACACATAGGGTTGCAAATAGGTTGTTGTAAACTAAGAAGCTGATTTAACTGTTGGCTGTAAACTGTTGACGACTTACTGACAACAGTTTACCAGAGGCTAAGAGTACAAATGACGCTAATTGGAATATAGCACCTCTAAGCAGGGTTGCATCTACTTTTTTTTCTCGTTTATTATTATCACTGAGTTTAGAGTTTATTCGGGAGAACCTTTATAAATTCTTGCTTGCTGCTGAGGTGTTATCCATGCTCCTCTTGAAAACTGGGTTTGAGGTGGTACAAATTGCTTTTGCAGTGGACTATATTCCAGAACCTCTCCCGTTTCTATCTTATAGACCCAGCCATGAAGCCGAATTTCCTCACTTCTGAGTCGAGATTGAATAACTGGGTAAGTACGTAAATTTTGTAGCTGGTTAAGGACGTTTTCCTCCACCGCCCCATTCAGGAGTTCATCACCTTCATAGTCTTGATAGTGTTCTTTGATAATCCGGCGAGTAGCTTCGGCATGCTTGAGCCATTGGTAAACGGCTGGCATGTCCTCTTCTAGCTTGTCGATTTTCAGTAAACCTTTCATCGCTCCACAGCGATAGTGACCGCATACGACAATTTCATTAATGCCTAAGGCATAAATAGCATACTCTACTGCTGCTGGTTCACCGCCATTACTTGCTCCATAAGGCGGTATGATATTCCCGGCATTGCGGATGATGAACATTTCACCAGGCTCAGTTTGAGTAATCAGACTCGGGTCAATTCGAGAATCTGAACAGGTGATGAATAGTATCCTGGGATGCTGCCCGTGAGACAGTAACTCAAATAGGTCTCGGTGGGTCTGGAAGTAATTGGTCTGGAATTGATGCAGACCTTGAATCAACTGCTTCATTTAAGGCTTACAGCTAGATGTTCTATAATTGGGATCTTCAATAATTTTATAGGCAATAGCCGTCTTAATTGACTTTCAGGTTTGTATTTCGGTCAGCTATCAGTTATCAGCTATCAGCTATCAGCTATAGCAGAAGTCAGAAGTCAGAAGTCAGAAGTCAGAAGTCAGAAGTCAGAAGTCAGAAGTCAGAAGTCAGAAGTCAGAAGTCAAACTCTTGCGCTTACTTAGGTTTGAGACTTTTGTCATGTCCGCGCCTGCCCTGGCGACTGCTATATCAGCTATCAGCTATAGCGCTACGCTTAGCGTCAGAAGTTAGAAGTCAGAAGTCAAAAGTCAGCTATGAGTAAGTTTCGGAGTTTAGGAATGTCCTAACAGTAGCGCGTAGTGCTATATCAGCTAATAGCTGATAGCTTACCAGGTAAGTATTGGTTTAATCTCTGTTACGTCTGCTGACGGCACCTCAAGTAGCGTGAGCTTTTAGCTGACGGCTGACGGCTGACGGCACCTCAAGTAGCGTGGCCAAAGGCCAAGGCTGACGGCTGACGGCTAACGGCTGACGGCTGACGGCTGACTGCTGACCGCTGACTGCTGACCGCTGAATGCTGATATTATTGATTGAATTGGAACGGAGAGGGAGGGATTCGAACCCTCGTTAAAGTTGCCCCTAAACAGCATTTCCAGTGCTGCGCCTTCAACCACTCGGCCACCTCTCCAGGTAAAGTATTCAGTTGGAGCTTTGAATCTTTTTCAATTCATCGCCCGATTTCTTATTATACAGAAAATTATATACGAAGTCAATGACTCAATCGTACACCATTCAGATTCATAATCGCCAAACTGGTGCTAAGCACAAGGTAAACGTGCCAACTGACCGCTATATCTTGCATTCCGCAGAAAAGCAGGGTGTAGAGCTACCCTTTGCCTGCCGCAATGGAGCTTGTACCACTTGCGCAGTGCGAGTATTGGCAGGAAAAGTCTACCAACCGGAAGCCATGGGACTATCTCCACAATTGCGGGACCAAGGCTATGCTCTATTATGTGTGAGTTATCCCCGGTCAGACCTAGAGGTAGAGACTCAGGATGAAGATGAAGTCTATGAACTTCAGTTTGGTCGATATTTTGCTAAAGGGAAGGTTCGGTTTGGGCTGCCACTGGATGAGGATTAGGACAATAGCCGAGCAGAGGTGCAGTAGAGCGGGGAGCCTGCTTAGTTGCTTTCTGCTCTTGCTTGGGGGATGCCAATTAACAAATGTCCCCAACCAGATTGAAGCTCAAGTGCAACGGGTGATCAGTGGACACACGGTGGATGTGTTGATATCCAATCAAGATCCACCATTAATGGCACGAATCCGGATGATTGGTATAGAGGCACCAAGCTGGAAACAAAAGCCTTGGGGAGATCAGGCGAAAACCTGTTTACAGAAGATCCTCAGTGAAATTAGTGAAACTGGTGATCAAAAATCGGTTATGTTAGAGCTTGATGTCGAGGAAAAAGACCGCTATAGCCGCTGGTTAGCCTATGTATGGCTAGATGGTGTGTTGGTCAATGAGCAGTTGGTAGCTAAGGGCTGTGCCTTAGCTTCACCCCTAGTCCCCAATAACAAATATGATGCTAATATATCCCGTGCTCAAGAATACGCCAGAATTATGGGCTATGGGATTTGGAACCCAGATCAGCCTTTGCGCTTGACACCAGCAGAATTTCGCCGTCAAAATCCTTAGTGGTTATTAGTTATTAGTCATCAGCTATCAGTTATCAGCTTAAGCGCTACGCGCACGCTACTTGAGGTGCTATCAGCTGTGCTTATGGGTACAGTCACAGTGTCGTTCGCACAGCGTGGCCATTCGCGTAGCGTGGCCAAAGGCCAAGGCCAAAGCCTGTGCCAAGCTAGTGATCGGTACTTTTGAATAAAATAAGCTGACCGCTAACCGCTGACCGCTGACCGCTGACCGCTGACCGCTGACCGCTGACCGCTGACCGCTGACCGCTAACCGCTGACTGCTTACCGACTCAATTGATAAACTACAGGTTATCTGCTCAATGACAGAACATACCTCCGAACAACTACAAACTTTCCTTGATATTGCCGCTAAAGCTGCCACTGCTGCTGGTGATGTTTTGAAAACTTACTGGGGCAATCTCAAAACTGTAGAAGAGAAAGGACGTCCTGGAGATTTAGTCACTGCAGCTGATAAAGAAGCAGAAGCAGTAGTCTTAGATATACTCAAAAACGATGTGCCAGACCATTCGATTCTGGCAGAAGAATCCGGTCAACTGGGAGACAATCAAAGTAAATACCTATGGGCGATTGACCCCCTCGATGGTACTACTAATTATGCCCATCAATACCCCATTGCTGCTACCTCTGTGGGGTTGTTGATTGACGGCAAGCCTCAGGTGGGAGCAGTATATAATCCCTTTCGGGATGAGTTATTGTGTGCAGCTGTGGGCTTAGGGGCAACCTGCAATGGTCAGCCAATCCAGGTTTCCCAAGTCTCTGACCTGAGTAAGAGCTTGTTAGTGACTGGATTTGCCTATGACCGGCGGCAGACTTCCGATAACAACTATGCCGAGTTCTGTTACCTGACTCATCTGACTCAAGGAGTTCGCCGTAGTGGTTCTGCATCCATCGATTTGTGTGATGTTGCTACTGGACGATTGGATGGCTATTGGGAACGAGGGCTTTCTCCTTGGGATGTAGCGGCTGGCATCGTTATCCTAGAAGAAGCTGGTGGTAAAGTTACCGCTTATGATCGCAGTCCTATTGATATTAATTCTGGGCGGATTCTGGCAACTAATGCCAAGATTCACGACAGTCTTAGTGCTGCCTTGTTAGAGACACCACCTTTATCTTCTTGGAAATAAAATAGTAAGCATTCAGTTATCAGTTATCAGCTATCAGCTATCAGTTTTCAGCCATTCGCGTAGCGTGGCCCAAAGGCCAAGGCCAACGGCTGACGGCTGACGGCTGACCACTGACGGCTGACGGCTGACAGCTGACTAATTATTTATAATAATAGATGTAAAGTCGATTAATTGGCGTCCCTAAGTGACGCATTTTTTATACCTAATGTCTATAATTTATACAGAAAATGTTGATCAATTTTTCCATGCTGTTTCTCAACAAGAAGATTTAAAACAGCAGCTAATAGCTACTATAAATCCAGAAGAGGTAGTTAAGGTAGCACAGGATTACGATTTTAAGTTTACCGTAGCTGACTGGCAACAGTTTATCCAGGGGCATCACTCCAGTCAGCCTACCAGTGATACTTTTAAAAATGAAATAATAGGATTAGATGTTACAGAGGAACAGTTAGATGCTTGGTGGAAATTTGCTTGGGAAACAGGAGATATCAATCTGATCGGGTGGGTTTATGATAAGAGAGATGCCATCAATTGGGTGCAATTGCTAGATGAGTTTAAAGTGATTAAAAAAGAGGATTAATTTTTAGCTATCAGCGGTCAGCGGTCAGCGGTCAGCGGTCAGCGGTCAGCCATCAGTGGTCAGCCATCAGTGGTCAGCCGTCAGCCGTCATTAATCAGTTTTCAGCTTATTTTATTCAAAAGCTGATAGCACCTCAAGTAGCGTGCGCGTAGCGCATAAACTGATAGCTGATAGCTGATAGCTGATAACTGATAGCTGATAGCTCACGATTCAATCACTCCATTAATCAGTAACGCTGCCTTAGTTTTGTCTAAAATAACTTTTTCATAGGTTTTGATTGAGTCCTTATGAATCGGTTTCGCCATGAACCGATAGTGACTAGAGGTTGTTAGTTCATCAATCTTCAGGTGAGTCGCCATCGGGTCTTCTATCTGATACTCTTTCTCGAAGTAAAGTAAGCTAATTGTGGTCAGGTGTATTCGATCAGCAATAGCAGCAGCAAGCAATCGATAAAAACGAGCTGCAAAACGGGGGTCTTGCTCTAGTTTATGGGTTAATTTAACTCGATCAATGCCAGAAGCACTTCTGTGATACTAGGTTCCCATATCCCTCCTCCCTTGATTAGGTTATCCTTGGTCTGTTCAAGCAGACCGGGATTTTTGCCAAACCGAGTTCCTGTGACTTGGGCATTACTGAGATTAGCATGGCTTAAGTTTGCTGAAATCAAGCTAGCGCCACTCAAGTCAGCCCCACTCAAGTCAGCCCCACTCAAGTCAGCCCCACTGAGTTTGGCATCCCTTAAGTCAGTATCACTTAAGTCAGCATGGCTGAGATTAAGACTACTGAGATTAACACCCCTAAGGTTGGCCTGAATCTTCGAATGAATGCGCGATCATCTGGTTTTAAGAGTAGGTGCGCGCCTCCAAGGGCGCGAGCAATCCCTCGCGCCCTTGGGTCGCACCTGTAGAATGGGCATCTTGGTGGAATGGGCATCTTGCCCGTTATCAATATCTGGTCGAGCGGGCAGGATGCCCACTCTACTGCTATTCATTAGTTGACTGACGCAACGCCAAAAGCCAAGCGAGCTAGCCACAGTTAATCCTGGTGGGCAAGGTGATTGGTCAATCCAAGCGCTCCAACCAATTTATCTCCCCTTGCCCACCCTACAAAACTGGCTAATGCTAAAAATTAATTCTTCATTCTTCATTCTAAATTCTTCATTCTTCATTCTTCATTCTAAATTCTTCATTCTAAATTCTTCATTCTAAATTCTTCATTCTTCATTCTTCATTCTAAATTCTTCATTCTTCATTCTAAATTCTTCATTCTTCATTCTTCATTAGTCTATTGCCTTTTGATTTGTTCAGCGAAGCTTCCTAATTTCCTCTACAGGTATGCCAGTAGTTTGGCTAATCGTTTCATCATCCAAAAGAGGCAGAAGTTGGCGTGCAATTGTTTGGGCTTTTTCTTTCTCCCCTTCTTCTTTACCTTGTTTCATGCCTTCTTGTATCCCTTGTTTCATTCCTTTTTCTCTCCCTTGTTTCTCAGCAAATAGAATCAGCCCTTGTTGGTCATGAATAAACATTTCTCGTTTTCCTAGTTCTTCCAACTCTTTCCTGGTTAAATTCGCCTGAGAAGCAATCCCAAATGCCTGTTGAAACTCTGGTAGTTGTGCCATTTTATCTGGGACTGTATCTAAGGAAGGGGCATTTTTTAAAAAATACATCCACAACTCATCCAATTCTTCTAACTCCTCCAACTGCTTCTCAAACTTCGGTAACTCTACAAACAATAATTGTAAGTAATTTTCTACGTAGCTGATGTTGGTACTTTTTTCTCGGAACTCAAAATGATTAATTACCTGATTATTCTCAGGAAACATAATAAAATCGGTAATGGTCAGAGCAATCACTGGTTTGAGATAACGGTAGCCTTCCCCTTTACCTAATTGTAGTGAGTAAGCTTTAGCTGCGTTATATAAAACTCGACGAGCAAAAGACTCTACCTGCAAAACCTGCATTTCAATAATCACTAGAGAACCATCCTTCAGCTTAGCTTTCACATCGAGGAAAGAGTCTTTGAGGATTGGCAGAGGAGAAGACTGATAAGGATCAATAATTTCCAAATCTTCGATGAGAGGTTGATTGTGATAGACAAGAGCATTGAGGAAGCTAATCAGAATCGGCTTACTTTCCTGGGAGGCAAAGATTTTTTTAAAGGCAAAGTCGGTTTTGGGGCTGATGAATTTCATGGCTGATATTGGCCTGAGGGTGCGTTTACTCAAAAAATTAGTAGACTACAACTATGATACAGCAATTTGCAATTGCTGTTAGGTACAAATTGCTGGATTTTAGGGAACAGGGAACAGGGAAGAGGGAAAAAAATCCTGTTGAGCTTACACTCCCCATCTCCCCACCATTCCCACACTTACTTTCTTTTTTACAACTATGATATCGACCCTACTCCTCCTCTTCTTCTTCCCTGAGCCAACGCCAAATCAACAAGCAAAGATTCAACACTATGATTAGGTTTGCATCAAGGAACAAAGCTAGTAACTCCACAACGAACTCTATTAATAGCCAACGTTTTCGGTTGCGATTAGTCTTCTTGGTCATGGCCATGATGTTTAAATTAAATGCATCTGACTTCTAGCTTATGGAGTAAAAAAATAGGTTTATAGGGCTTTGATATAAAAATTTGGAACGGTATTGAATGGAAAATAGACTTAAATAAAAATAGGCGTTTTAAGTATAAAATAATAAACTAAAATATGCTAAAATAAAAAAAAATAAAAATTTTGAATTAGCTAACACAATTCGCAATCTACATGGCATAATTTAGTTAAGCATTCAGCGGTCAGCTATCAGCTAATGCGCTATGCGCACGCTACGCGAACAGCTTATGAGAGTTAAGTTTCACAGGCTAGAAGCCTGTGCCACCCTACTCCCTACTCCCTACTCCCTACTCCCTACTCCCTACTCCCTACTCCCTACTCCCTACTCCCTACTCCCTACTCCCTTTCTTATGATAAATACCATGACCAACCAACAATCTCAACAACAACAGTTCCTGACATAAATAGCTGACCAGATTTTTTCTATATCCAAAAGCTCTGAAATCCAAAAACTATGCTTTCAACTGCGTTTTAGTCCTGAAAACTGGCAAGAAGAGAATGTGGAGATTGCTCGCAAAATGGATAAAAAACTGGGAGCGTTTAATGAACAGAGCATTAATCCTACCCTGGCCGAAGTACTGAAAAAGCTGAAAAAGCAGTTTGGGGAGGAAATGGCCAAAAATGGGATACATTGGGAGCATAAACGAGGAAGACCAGCGGATGACAAACAATCTCCTTGGCGAATTGCTTATGGCTGGTTATGGCAGCAGAAATTTCCTTACTGGCAAATGGATTGGCTTTGGCAAACCCTGATTAAAAAAGCGGCATCTCCTTCCCATTGGCTTCGTTTTACTCCAGATTCTCCTTCCAGAGGGATGGTTGTACCCCCAGGCAAGAAAAACGACCCACCTGTAATTGGTTTAGGCATCCCCTACTATATACATGTCGAGCTAGATTGTGACCAACAGCATCTGTTGTTATTAAATCGCGGTTTAGATACCAACTATGTAGTTTGTCCTTCCCAAGCTTTTGCTCCAGTTAATCGACTCAAAGACAAGAAAATACTTATGCCTCAGTCAGAGGCAATGTGTGAAGAGATAACATTTGATACGGTAGGGCAAGAGGAGTTTCTGGCTATTGTCTTAGACGATTCCTTAGATTTATCTTGGTTAACTCCTAATGAAGAAGAACCAGCTCCCATTTGGAATCCCGAACGGCTTAAGGAATTATGGACAAGGTTGGGAGAAGATAGCAATAATTGGCAAGCATTTTATCGGTCTTTCGAGGTAGTAGAAGCATCTGCTTAGAATTAGGTAACAAGAAACAGAATAGGAAAATACTATGGATGAACAACGATTTCAAGAGTATTGCAACTTCTTAATGTCCATCTTGCAGGCAGTTGCAACTGACGATAGTCCTCAATCAGTTTACCCCCTACTGGAAGAGAACCTCGACAAGCTAGATGAAAACTTAGGGCAGATATTGCAATTTTGGGCAAGGGAAACCCTCCCTCAACTTCAGCCAAAAGAAGCTGAATATGTTGCTAAAGTTATTGGCAAATTCGGCAATTTAATTCAACAATTAACTCTAGGTAACATAGCTAATCACCTAGAAATTGCCATTGTTAGTTATCAAGTCGTTGCCACAGTTTTTACCAAGTCAGCATTTCCCCAACATTGGGCAACCACTCAAATCAATCTGGGCAATGCCTACTTGGATAGAATAAAAGGAGATAGAGCCGAGAATATCCAAGAAGCCATCACTGCTTATCAACATGCCCTAGAAATCCTTACCAAGTCAGCATTTCCCCAAGATTGGGCAACCACTCAAATCAATCTGGGTATTGCCTACAAGAATAGAATAAAAGGAGATAGAGCCGAGAATATCGAAGAAGCCATCACTGCTTATCAACATGCCCTAGAAATCCGTACCAAGTCAGCATTTCCCCAAGATTGGGCAATTACTCAAACCAATCTGGGCAATGCCTACTTGGATAGAATAAAAGGAGATAGAGCCGAGAATATCGAAGAAGCCATCACTGCTTATCAACATGCCCTAGAAATCCGTACCAAGTCAGCATTTCCCCAAGATTGGGTAATTACTCAAACCAATCTGGGCAATGCCTACTTGGATAGAATAAAAGGAGATAGAGCCGAGAATATCGAAGAAGCCATCACTGCTTATCAACATGCCCTAGAAATCCGTAAAAAGTCAGCATTTCATCAATATTGGGCAATGACTCAAAACAATCTCGGTGCTGCCTACAATAAGAGAATAAAAGGAGATAGAGCCGAGAATATCGAACAAGCCATCGCTTATTATCAACATGCCCTAGAAATCCGTAAAAAGTCAGCATTTCCCCAAGAGTGGGCAAGGACTCAAAACAATCTCGGTATTGCCTACAAGAATAGAATAAAAGGAGATATAGCCGAGAATATCGAACAAGCTATCACTGCTTATAAAAATGCCCTACAAATCCATACTCCAGACAACTTACCTCTCGACTGTCTGAAAACAGCTCGCAATTTAGGTAATTTTGCTCTGGAAAATAACAATTGGCAACTAGCTATCGAAGGCTACGCCCTAGCTATCCAAGCGGA
>NZ_JAAHHU010001050.1:0-1745 GCF_010672095.1 Moorena sp. SIO3I6
TTGAGACTGAATTGAAGTTCTTGCCACAGTTACTAAATCTTAGAACTATACTGACCGCCGATTATTTCTATATTAAGGTTTTTTTGACATTAGAGGCCAACCTCTGGTGGTTTACTCTAGAAATTTTTGGTAAGCATATGCGCTACTTGAGGTGCGGTCAGCGGTCAGCGGTCAGCGGTCAGCGGTCAGCGGTCAGCCGTCAGCCGTGGGCTTTTGGCCCACGCTGCTTGAGGTGCTTTGTGGCACAGGCTTTGGCCACGCTACGCGAATGGCCACGCTACGCGAATGGCTACGCTACGCGAATGGCCACGCTACGCGAATGGCCACGCTACGCGAATGGCCACGCTACGCGAATGGCCACGCTGTGCGAACGACCCTGGGACTTCACTCAGCATTATTCCAATGCTTACCTGTTGTCTTGATGCAAAGCGCGAGTGGGGGTTTCCCCCTGTTCCCTTGCTGCATCGCTTATTCAAAAGCAACTCAAGTAGCACCATCTGTAGCGCTAATCGCTGATAACTGAATGCTGAATGCTGAATGCTGAATGCTGAATGCTGAATGCTTACAAATTTTTGAATTTATTCAAGACCCACGCCAAACTGGGCAACAAAGGCACTTCTGTATAATAGTGCTTTAAGACGTAAGTCCTATTAGTGTAAACTTTATACATAAGTTCAGTATATTTCTATAGGAAACAAAAGTTATGGCTCTTCAAGTTGGCATAGATGCACCAGCATTTACTGTCAAAGACGACGAAGGCAATACCGTTTCACTGTCCGACTTTGCGGGTAAAACTGTAGTGCTTTATTTTTACCCCAAAGACGATACTCCAGGGTGCACCAAGGAAGCCCAAAGCTTTCGGGATAACTACACTGAGTATCAAGGTAAAGACATGGTGGTACTCGGTGTCAGTATGGATGATGAGGCATCCCACAAACAATTTAAGGAAAAGTATGGTCTGCCTTTCACCCTGCTAGCAGATACCGATGGTGCAATCACCAAGGCTTATGATGTTGATGGTGGGGGTTACTCCAAGCGGGTAACCTACATTATCAACGGCGAGGGCAAAATTACTCACGTTGATGAGACGGTAAAAACTGCTACCCACGCTCAAGATATCTTGACAGCCATGGGCTAAGCTAAGTCAAAAGCCTCAAACTTCGTCTAAATTTTTGTTAATTTGGGCGAAGTCATGACTATTTATATAATCTCTATTTATATAATCAAGAAACTAACCCATCCCCTTGGTGCTGGAGCTGTTAGGTCCTCGTGAGAATCCTGCTAGTAGAAGACGATGAAGGTATTGCCAAAGTAGTAACGGCAGCGCTAGCTAGTCAACATTATAAGGTTGATCTAGCTACAGATGGGGATGAGGGCATAGCACTAGCAGAGATATTTAAGTATGACTTGATTTTGCTAGATTGGATGCTGCCCAAGCTCAAGGGGATTGATTTGTGCAAGCAGCTGCGAAACGCACGCGATCGCACTCCGATTATACTCCTCACTGCCCAAGACACCAGCACTAACAAAGTCGAAGCTTTAGATGCAGGAGCAGATGATTATTTAGTCAAGCCCTTAGACATACCTGAATTATTAGCCCGAATTCGAGCAGTGCTGCGCCGCAGCAGCACCCCCCTACTCCCTGTGCTTGAGTGGGGATTGCTCCAACTTGACCCCAGTAACTGCCAGGTCAGCTACGATCAGGAACTATTACATCTGACACCTAAGGATATGGGTCTATTAGA
>NZ_JAAHHU010001051.1:0-1742 GCF_010672095.1 Moorena sp. SIO3I6
TTGGTGTCCATTGAGTATTGAGTATCGTTAGGTTAGCGCTGATATCGCTATAGTTTTGCCAAAGCTTTTTAAAGACTTCATCATCCTGAAGCATCAGAGCATCGGCTGCTTGGTCAGTTGACAACCTAAGGTTAGCTTCTAGCTGCGTTAATCCAGAGGTAGCCGCTTGCTGCTGAGCCAATAAATTAGCACGCTCCACTCGCAACCTCTCTACTTCTTCTGAAAGGTTCTTGATTTGTTCAGAAATTTTGAGCAGTGACTTCTTTTTGAATTGAGACAGCTTTGTTTGGGCGTTTTTTAAGTTACTATTAGCAGAGTCTAACGCTAGCAACGTCTTGTTATCCTGACGAGCTGATTCTTCTACTCTTAAGTCATCAATCCGTTTAACTAAGGCTTGATAAAAAGCCCTAGTATTTCGCTGAGCTTCCAATGGGCTTTTGCCATCCACTTCAAATTCTATGATAGTGGTACCTCTATCCAAAGAAACCCTTGGCTTGGCAAACTCTTCAAAATCTTTGACTGAGGTATTAACAGCAGCAGCAGCATCAGTTAATACTACTTCACTCATGGCGATATACTGGTAGTTTTCTCGTGGATCTACCTTTAAAAGATATCCGTAAGGAGATTTCTCACCTGGATTGGAGGAAGCTTGACCCACTCCAGGGAGTTGAACAGATCCTTGAGAACCCACACCAGGTATAATCGCTGCTGCCTTACTTGTGTAAGTTCGAGGGATTTGCTGGAGCACAAAAAAAGCTAAACCCAAAATAGCAGCATTGCTCAAAATCCCCAAACTTATGTAGGAAAACCATTTTAAGCGATTGGGTCGAGAACGTTGCCGTGCTTTTGGTAAGGCTCGAATCGGAATTGAAGATTCTGTCATCTGTCTGTCATCAAGTAGATGCAGTCCACAAATTTACATTCAGACTAAATTATGAATATTTTGTGATTATTGTAGTTCAGATCCCGTCATTTTAAACGATTGGGATCAATCGCATAAATCCTTTAGTTGCTATTATAGAACTAGTTAACAGAACTAGATGACGCGCACAATACTTTTTTTGGCTATTCAGTAAAATAAAACCCCCATAGGACTAATGCAGATGGGGTTAACCAAGGCCAACTAACAACGGCCTAACCTAATGGATCTTAAGATTCACTTGATCAATCAGTTCTGATCAATTTTGCAACTACCCTATGGGAACGCCAAGGGCGAACAACCTTCAACCTTCAACCTTCAACTTTAAACCTTCAACCTTCAACCTTCAACCTTCAACCTTCAACCTTCAACTTCCCAACTCCCGAGAACGCTGATAAGACCCCAAAACCGCCTCAATCAAAGCCGAGCGAAAACCAGCTTTCTCCAACTTAGCGATCGCAGCAATTGTCGTTCCCCCAGGACTAGTAACCTGATCCTTCAATTGAGCTGGATGCATTTGAGTTTCTTGTAACAGCTGGGCTGTTCCCAATACTGTAGACTGTGCCAACTGCAATGCGATCGCTCTGGGTAATCCAGCTGCCACGCCCCCATCTGCTAGGGCTTCGATCAAAATCGCCACATAAGCTGGGCCTGACCCAGATAAACCGGTCACCGCATCCATCAGGTGTTCCGGAATCTCAACTACTTCACCAACAGCCCTAAAAATTGTTTTTGCTCGCTCCATTTGATCAGGTGAAACCCATTTTCCAGCAGCTAGTGCTGTGATTCCCGCCCCAACTGTTGCAGGAGTATTAGGCATTGC
>NZ_JAAHHU010001052.1:0-1741 GCF_010672095.1 Moorena sp. SIO3I6
TTAGTCATTAACCCTTTGTCATTAAGCCTTGATCATGAACCCTTTTTAAGCAAGTTGTAACCAAAAAGAGGTTTACTAGCAATACTAATGACTAATGGCTAATGACTAATGGTTAATGGCTAATGGCTAATAACTGACTGCTTCTTACTGCTTCAAGTAGTTGTGCGTGATAACAACACTGGGCAATTGGCTTTGACTCTGACGTAGTCTGATAAAGAATTCCCCAGTAATCGATCTAAATCTACTAAACTCTTGGCGATAGAAGGGCGACGGTCAGGAGAACCGAGAATCAGCAAGTCGATGTTCTTGTCCTCTGCTAACTCGCAGATTCCTGGTCCGGCCTTACCGCCACTTAGAACACAACGGTAAGAAACACCTAGCCTTTTGGCTTTTGCTGCTGCGTCTGCCAGAACTGGGTCTGCTTCTGCATTGCTCATCAGTTGGTCAGGTTTGGCTTCGGGGATGACACGAGCTAGATATAGTTGAGCATTCTTCATATCTCGCACTAGGGATAGAGCCAACTCGAAGGAATTTTGAGCAGCATCAGATTTATCCATTGCGACCATAACCCGTCTGATTTGTTTGACGTAGACATCGTCTTTGACCAACAACATTGGGCGGGAGGACAATTGGAACACATATTGGCTAACGGAGTTTTCTAAAATCGCTTCTAGGCGAGTTAGTCCTCTCGAACCCATAATAATCAGGTCGGTTTCTTCTTCGTCTGCCACTTGGGTAACGATATTTTTAGGGTCTCCTTGTTTCAGTCTGGGAGTGATTTTGCTGGGGTCAACCTTTAACGACTTGACCGCATCTGCTAAAATTTTACCCCCCTCTTCTAACTTAGCTGACATGGCTTCTGCTGTGACTTGAGGAGGCACTACATGTAGGACTGTGACCGATGCCTGTTGTATGGCAGGAATTTCGGCCAACATGTTGAACATTTCTTCACACAGTCCCCGACCAGCTACAGATATTAAAATTTTTCTTATCATTGGGCAATTCTTGCTGGAGTTACTAAATTATGATTGGTTACTGACCATTGAGATGAAAAATTGAGTTGCAAAATTGACTTGCAAAATTGACTTGCAAAATCTAACAATTAACCCTTAAAAATTTTGGGTAAATTGTCTGGCACTTACTTAAAACTCAACTCAATGGTATTAAGCTGTGGTACATCTAATTGCCACAGCCCGAATCATGATTTTCTGTTAATTGTTAACCACCAAAAGTTAACGAACAGAAATCAAGTTTAGATATGCCAGTTCAATCCCCAGCAACCCGTGACATCAGATAGTTGTCCGGTAGGGGTTGGGGGTTTGACTTTACCTGGTATATACTGACCAGGATACTGATAATGAGGCTAGAAAATTTTGAAAATTTATTAACGGCGCTCAGAAGACAGCACTCCTTGATAAGTGAGGACTATCACGCCTAGCTTCAGTATTAGCTTCAGATCTATTAAGCTAGGTAAGTAGCTTGGAGACTCGAAAGTCTCAGAGGTGTTAGGGCAACAGGGTGTATAGCGCTTTGTCTTCGTGATACCTAACCCACCGGAACCATGGGGAAAAAGCGATACGCCGTCCGAAGCCCGGTGGGGAGTAGTAAACCTACTCTTCGTCTTCTTCTTCCTGTGTTGGATAAACAAAGCTAGAACGCCCACTCAGGACTGCTTTACCGAGAGAGAGGGCTTTTTGTGCTTCCAGATGCGCTTTGCGCTTCCAGTTAGCTTTACGTTTAT
>NZ_JAAHHU010001053.1:0-1736 GCF_010672095.1 Moorena sp. SIO3I6
ACAATCTTGAGCATCGGACGTGAATTCGGGCGTGAAGCTATTGCTGGCGCAGTGCGTACTGGTGGTGGAGAGGGTGGCTTAACGGGAGGCGGTGGCGGAGTGCGTACTGGTGGAGAGGGTGGCTTAAGGGGAGGCGGTGGGGGTAACTTGGTTCCTGGGGACAGACGGGGTGGTACCGATGGAGTTGGGATGGGAGTGCTCGGTGCTGGGGGTACCTGGGAGATGGCTCGCTTTTTCCCAATCTTGCTGGAGTCTAATGCTGTTGTTGGGACTTCTGTGGTTAGTGTTTTCGCTTTCTCAACAGGCTGAGGTTTCTCAAGCAACTTAATCACTGCTGCTGTTACACCCACTGCCAACAGCATCGATGCTGCTGTACGCATCCAACCCGATGATTCTGGTTTCCAACTGGGCTGATTGAGTTTTGGTAGGGATACTACTTCAGCCGCATATTCATCCAAAGCGGTAGCTAAATCAAACAGCTGTGTAGCACTTAAATCAACCACTGACCCAGATTCTTCATTAGCCAGCTTACCCAGAAACAGGCTATGGCTCAGTAACCCTTTCGATTGCAGATGGATTGGCTGAGTTGGAACTGCTGTGGCATTTTCTGCCTGAGGGGTTGGAAGAGTTAGGACAGTCAAGGGAGTAACCTCAGCCGATCGCGTAGCGTGGCCTACGGCCTTAGAGTTTCCAGAGGCAACCAGTTGGTTTGGGGACGGCTCAAGGAAGTGCTGAACATAGCCATCTACCGCTTCATACAACACATCTAAATCTTCTGCGTTGCCTCGTAAGGTTACCTGTTGTTCTTCTGGCTTGCGGGGGTCATCAAAACGCAACTCAAACCGCAACTTCTTCACCACAGATTGTCCCACCCAGCGGGATAAGGGTGAGCGGTTTGCCCAAATTGATAGGGTACAGGTAGGAGGAGTGTAACGTCGTAGGACTATGTTGGTCATTGGTCATTATTTATTTATTAGTCATTTGTTAATTGTTAATTGTTAATTGTTAATCGTTAATCGTTAATCGTTTATTTCTATAGCATTTCCCAAGAAATCATAAAACCCAATACTGATTTATCATAACACCAAAAAATACTCTGCTCTCTTTCCTAATGTTCTCTGTTTACTGTTCCTATTCCGTTCTTTAATCAATTTTTCGCATATCAAATGAAAATGCTATAGCGTTTATCATAGCTATGAGGTACACATAATTTTTGACCATTTATGAGTTACCTACTCTCTACTCCCTACTCCCTATTCCCTATTCCCTACTCCCTACTTCCTAAAAACCAGGATTTTGTACCTCACCCAATTGATAAATGCTAGATAGTTTCCTGGATGCAATCCTTAAGATACTTTACCTAATAAGGCTAACCATAAACGCTGATGACCTTTTGCTCCACTATAGAAGAGTAATTTGATTAATAGTTTAAGAGCCAGTTGCTTTAGACTATCAGTTGATACCTTTTCTTCTTGGGTCATCCGTTCTCGGTAAGTGTTGTTAAAGTTGTCTAAATAATCTCCCAATAAAGCAGCACGATGAGGTTCACTGTTTTGTTGTGTCATTTGTTCGAGTAAAGCCACCGCACGACGGATTAGTTCTTGATGGTCTTTAGCCAAGTGACAGATGATTAAAACTAGCGATCGCGCTTCCTCCACATCCAGCTTTTTCCGTCCTCCTGAACTTTTGCGCAGGGGATTAGACTGACGCAGACGCCACAATGCTACTCGGTCTGT
>NZ_JAAHHU010001054.1:0-1735 GCF_010672095.1 Moorena sp. SIO3I6
TCCAGAATTAATTGAGAAAAAATCTTCCCGAAAGCGCTCAATCATTCTGGCGATGATAGTGGCAATGATCCTAGAACCGCGCTCCAAATTGGCAACAGCTAGGGGACTAAATAAAGAGACTTGTTTTTCGTCATTGAGTAAGTTGTTAGGACTAGAATATGCCTCGGAAGATGAATTATACGAGGCTCTAGATTGGCTATTGGCTCGACAAGAGAGCCTTGAGAATAAATTGGCCAAAAAGCATCTATCAGAGGGAAGCTTAGTACTCTATGATGTCAGTTCTACTTACTTTGAAGGCAAGAGTTGTCCCCTGGCAAACTATGGCTATAGTCGAGATAAAAAGAAAGGAAAATTACAAATTGTTTTCGGATTATTGTTAACCTACGAAGGTTGCCCGATTGCGGTAGAAGTTTTTGAAGGGAATACCAACGACACGGCGACATTAGGCAAACAAATAGAGAAAGTACGTTCTCGTTTCGGACTGAAGCGAGTGGTGTGGGTTGGTGACAGGGGCATGATTACTCAAACCCGCATCAATCAAGAGTTCTCTACCACAGAAGGGCTGGATTGGGTTACGGCTTTAAGAGGAACTCAAATACGGAAATTAGCGGAACAAGAGGTAGTTCAGCTGGGATTATTTGACCAAACTAACTTAGTCGAATTGGAATCATCTTCTTATCCTGGCGAAAGGTTAATCGCTTGTCGTAATCCGATACTAGCTGAAGCTAATCAAATCAAACGAGAACAATTATTGCAAGCGACTGAAAAAGAACTGAATGCTATTGTGGCGGCAACAAATAGAGAAAAAAGAGCGCTAATTGGCGCGGACAAAATTGGCCTGAGAGTGGGAAAAGTTATCAATCGATATCAAGTGGGGAAATTTTTTAACTTGGAGATAACTCAGAGAAGTTTCTCTTATTCACGTAAGAGAGATGTCCTCTCGGTTGAAGCTGCGTTAGATGGTTTGTATGTGATTCGGACTTCGGTGGAGGCAGAAACTTTAGATGCTCCGGCCACAGTGAAAACTTATAAGAGTCTTTCACAAGTTGAGCAGGCTTTCCGTGCTTATAAAACTATGGATTTAAAAGTACGTCCCATCTATCACCATTTAGAAAGCGGTGCGACCCCGGCGAGGTTCCCTCGCCTAGGGAACGCGCACCAAGAGAATCGAGTTAGAGCACATGTCTTTTTATGTATGTTATCTTATTACGTTGAATGGCACAGGTCGCAAGCTTTAGCTCCGATACTTTTTGCAGATGAAGAATCTGAGCAAGTCAAACTAACTACAACTGAAGTCGTCGCTCCATCCCAACGTTCAAAGAAAGCTTTATCGAAAGCTCGTAAAAAGAAAACACAAGATAAATTACCTGTACACAGCTTTAATACGTTAATGGCAGATTTAGGGACGATTACTCTCAATACGATTAACACAAAGTTGGAGGGGAAGGATATTACCTTTGAGAAAATAACCCAAGCCACTCTCCTTCAACAAAAAGCTCTAGATTTACTGGGAATTTCGGTATTTTGTACCCAGTAAATGCCTAAGAAAAAATCCTCAATTCCAATCCAAGCATAGGTTGTGCTGTTTTGTCAAAGGGGAACTTCAGCTATAGGCGCTTCTATTGGTTGGCAGGATTCCAGGAATAGCATCGACCGGTAGAACTGCTTTTGTGGTGAGTCACTAACCCGTCGATAACTTACCTACAGAATTCCCAGTAAATCCTGACTAAGTAAC
>NZ_JAAHHU010001055.1:0-1735 GCF_010672095.1 Moorena sp. SIO3I6
AAATAATCAACAGCTACTCCTAAATTGGTAGGATTATCATCAATCACCAAAATAGTGAAGTTGGTTAAGTCAAGATCAGGGATATTCGTCGTGCTGACACTCATTGCTCTTGTTCCCAGTGCAGATAGTTTTCCACTAAAGCCACAATCTCATCTTCCTGAAACCCTCGCGCTAAATTTTTAAGTTGATTGGTAATAAGGAATATAGTCATCCAATTCATTGAGATAGATAGCTGTGTAACGAATTTTACTCATCAAAAATCCCAGGTAGTGTGCGAATCCCGCCTATGGGCGACCGGGGAAGAAAAACCAGCTGGGGTATTTATTCCCCTGAAGCTACTTATGATGTGGATCTTCAATGGTATTACTTCCCAATCTTCCCCATCCTTTTGTTGAGATCTCTATTTTCCCCAGTAATTCACCAATCTGGCAAAGTTTCAGGTCAATAGCAATGACACTATGTCTAGATTTGGGGATTAAGCCAAGTCCGCGCTAGATTAGCCCTACGCCTATTGACACTCCCCGGTCATTAGACGCGGGGATTCTTTGTTCACAGAGTCAGCTTGCTCATCCAGGCCGGAGCCAAGAAGAGTAGAGGCCGATTCTCCCAAAGCGTTCGGGTCTATGACCCAAGTTCCTGTGTGCCCCACAGTACTCAAGGCTCTTTGGAGGATGTTTATAGCGGCATTATGGTCGCGATCTAACTGACAGCCACATTTGCAGGTGTGAGTCCTAGTTGATAGAGACTTTTTTACGACCTCACCACACTCAGAGCAGTTTTGGCTAGTGTAGGCAGGATTCACTGCGACAGTGACTCTACCAAACTTAGTACCAAAATGCTCTAACCATTATTAAACTAAGCCAGTGAGTCACCCCACTGACTCGTCTTCAGAACCGTACGTGACAATGCACGCATCATACGGCTCCTCATTATAGGAACCCTTGACATTGGTACCTCTAGAATGGATTTTCATCTAAATCATTAAGGTTAGTTTTAGTTCCATGTTTAGTGTCGTGACAGTGTAGGTGTAGTAGTTCCAGATTTTCATCTTTATCACTTCCACCTAGGGAGCGTGGTTTTCTATGATGCGTTTCCAATAAATCACCATCCTTAAAGGTAAGGCCACAATAAGTGCATTTCCCTTATTGGCGTTCTAAAAGTCTTCCCTTCCGAGTGGTCATCTCAGGATGCTTTCTCATTCTGGTACCCCAGTAAATCAGGTCACCATCATAAGGACTTCTGGATTCTTTGACTTTTACATGCCGTATTATTTCGGTTTTGGCGTGCTTAGGGAGGTAGTTGTCTTTCCCAGTCATAAACGTCCATTTATCCTCTCCAATGGTTCCCCAGTATTTTTTGACTACCCAGGATTTTGATTTGTTGGGATGTCTCCTATATCCCCATCTTTGGAGTTTGTTCCAGAGCATGTTTCCCAAGTCATCGAAGGTTTCTTGACTACAGACTGACCTGTAGTAGTTACACCATCCTTTTATAATGGGTTTTAGGTGGCTAATTAAAGCTTCCTGAGGGGCAGCTCTGTGCTTGTTTATGGCTTCTGAGAGCTGTCCATAATGCTCTAAAATTGCTTCCTTAGATGGTTTGATGATGGTTTTAAAGCCTTGTCTTGAGTGATTTTTTCCTACTTTATACTGGCGAATATTGAATCCGAGGAAATCAAATCCGTCAAACGTATGGACAATTTTTGTTTTGCTTGGCTTTAATTCCAAACCCATAA
>NZ_JAAHHU010001056.1:0-1734 GCF_010672095.1 Moorena sp. SIO3I6
CTTTCTTTTTCAGCTAAAACTTGACAGTTTTCACAGAGCGTGTTAAGTTGAAAACCATTACAATAAACTAAAAATCTAGATAAATACTATCTAAAAATAAGTAGGCAACGTAAAAAATATGTAAGAGATACATATTGCGTAATTTGGTCTAACGACTTAAACGTCTATGAAACATTTAGATAAAAAAGTATCTAGTTAAATAGATTTTGAAAAGGTACGGTGGGGCACACCGAAACCTAGGTCGAAGACCAAATACGCTTGTGGAGAGGCGACCTCTATTTTTCCTGGCTCCGGCCTGGTTAAACAAGTCACCGCATTGAAGCAAGAATCCCCGTCCTTCCAGGGCGGGGAGTGTCAACTGGGTTAACTGAATTAGACGGTATGGTCTAGTTAACGATAGTTCAAGACCTAGATCAACTTGAATCAACAGAAAAATAATTTTTCATTTCAATGTCAGGCTTCCTGTAGCCACACTAAAGCAAGAGCTGGGGTGTTTGTGACCCCCCATGGTGTGGTGGAAACTCCCAGGTTTATGCCAGTAGGCACCCTAGCAACGGTAAAAACTCTAACACCAGCCCAGTTAGAGGTAGCTGGGGCCCAAATGGTTTTGGCTAATACCTATCATCTCCATCTGCAACCGGGAGAAGCCATCATTAAACAAGCGGGTGGGCTGCATCGATTTATGGGTTGGCACGGACCAATCTTGACTGATTCTGGTGGCTTTCAGGTGTTTAGCTTGAGTCAGCTCCGTACTATTACCGAAAAGGGGGTGACGTTTCGATCTCCTCGGGATGGGCGGATGATTGATCTAACCCCAGAACGGTGTATGGAAATTCAGCATGCCTTGGGAGCAGATGTGATCATGGCATTTGATGAGTGTCCCCCCTATCCAGCTGAGCGAACTGAGGTGGAATTAGCAACTCAACGAACCTATCGCTGGCTCAAACGCTGTATTGTTGCCCACAATCGCCC
Source organism: Moorena sp. SIO3I6 (assembly GCF_010672095.1). Lineage (NCBI taxonomy): Bacteria > Bacillati > Cyanobacteriota > Cyanophyceae > Coleofasciculales > Coleofasciculaceae > Moorena > Moorena sp. SIO3I6. The sequence continues at coordinate 973 of NZ_JAAHHU010001056.1, forward strand.
TGATCAACAAGCTTTGTTTGGTATAGTTCAGGGTGGGGTGTACCTAGATTTGCGTCAAAAAGCTGCCGAATCCTTGGTCGAGTTGGATTTACCAGGTTATGCCATTGGTGGTGTCAGTGTAGGGGAACCGCCTGAATTGATTCACCAAATTGTCCAGACAACTGCTCCATTACTGCCATGGCATAAGCCTCGTTATCTGATGGGGGTCGGTACCTACAGGGAAATGGTTTTAGCGATCGCATCTGGGATAGACTTGTTTGACTGCGTTATTCCCACTCGCCTGGGACGTCATGGTACTGCCTTAGTGCAGGGGGAACGCTGGAACTTGAAAAATGCCCGGTTTCGGGAAGATTTTTCCCCCTTAGATGCCAGTTGTCCTTGCTATTGCTGTCAGAATTTCAGTCGTGCTTATCTGAACCATTTAGTGCGATCGCGTGAATCTCTAGGCTATATGTTACTCTCTCACCACAATGTGACTGAGCTAATTCGGTTTACTCAAGCGATCAGGGCAGCCATCTTAAGTGATCAATTCACTACACAATTTGCTCATTGGCTGTTCACTTCATGTTAAGATACATGTCAATTATTAAATCTGTGTTGGAAAGGAAGATTTAAGATATGGAAGCTGCACTCCTGTTAGGAACATTACCCGAAGCTTACTCTATTTTTGGTCCAGTGGTGGACGTTCTACCAGTCATCCCTGTGTTCTTCTTGCTGCTAGCCTTTGTCTGGCAAGCCGCCGTGGGTTTCCGGTAAACTTCT
>NZ_JAAHHU010001057.1:0-1732 GCF_010672095.1 Moorena sp. SIO3I6
AATAGAAGTTCTGTATAAATCAATTACGAATCAGGAATATGACTCATCTACGAGAGGCAGTTGTACTCATTACCGGTGCAGCGGGTGGTTTTGGACAGGAGTTAACCCGACAGTTATTAAAGGCTGGCAGCCGATTAATTCTATCTGATCTCGAAGAAGTCATTGTCCGTAAACGGGCTGAGGTGATTTGGCGTGAAGTGGGTACAGGGGATGTGATCGCATGCCTAGGAGCTGATCTTTCTTCCCGTGAGGGATCTCAAAGCCTAACACCTAACACCTAACACCATTAACCTTGCCCTAACCCTCAAAAGTCAATTGACAGAGTCCTAGTGCTTGACGGATCAAAGCTCTACCTAACGCTAGAATCGCCATTATCTTAATCAATAATTTATACAAAATTCATCAAATCTATTTCTGATAATTGTAAAATTGGATGATTATTGTATTTAAGTTATTATTCAAGCTGTAACTCTGGATTTCTTTGTAAAACTACATGGCTCATTCAAACTAATTTGACTATGATAACCCTAGTTTAGCTCAACATAAAAAAACTGTGACAGGCGATAATCCTGTGCTAATCGTTTAATAAAACTTATTTTATTTATTTAATTTTTATCTGGTTCAAGGTGTCAAGCCCTAGAGATTGGCTAGGTTAAATTCAGATAATTTTTATACCATCAATGTGGTCAATGTTGTCATTTACACCAACTATATTGCTGCTATCGGTCTAGATAGATAGACTTGGTCTGGAGAAAAAAGTTTGCTATTTTAGGGTAAGCATTCACCTATCAACTCCTGAGCTAACCCGCTACGGGCATGCTGTACAAACAGCTAATCTAATCCAACGTCTGATCAATAAAGAGAGTTCCCCCATAAGCTTGTTTTCGTGAGCGACGCGCTTCGTGATGGGTTGCTCCTTACTCGGTTCTGTTGCAGGAATCATCAATAGCTGATAGCTGGCAAGTACAGTAAGCACGTAGGGCGTTAGCTGATGGCTGAATACCTCAGGGGATGACAAGCAGCTTGAAAGCTGGACTGGTTGTGGGGTGACCGGTTGTGGGATATAGGGTGAAATTAAGCCGTAATTAAAACCTGTTAATCATAACTGAAGCAGATAGAGTAGTTTGCTGAAAATTCAGGGGCTAATTTATGCGAAATAAACCTGTGAATAAGCGCCAAGAGTGGTGAGGGTTAAAACACAATCAAGCCTGCTCCTCCCCTACTTCCCTCTCTGCCCCCACGTCCCTCTCTTGGGAGTTTTTTATGTCTCTTTACAAACAGTCAACAATAAACATTCAGCACATGAAATTTGTGAAAAGATTATCCAAATCATCCCCTAGGCCAATCGATACTATTTACAATAGCTGAAATAGCATTAATGGTTGAAGACAATAGTTTTTTTATATGATAAAATTAATTTTTAATTATGTCAGTCAGCGAAAAAATAGCTAAAATAATTTACGATTTGAGTATTTGCAAAACTTGCTGAAAAAAATAAATTCGTAAAAATAAATTAAACAACTTACATAATCAGTTTATAAAAATAGTTTTATACTAATAAAATTAAAAGTTATCTAAATTAAGTTAACTAGTTTACCGTGGTTAAGAATCAGTCTATGTCTAATTCTAAACTTGACATGGCATTGGCCCAGCTCCAAGAGGACTTGGATAGCTTTGAAAAGAATCTGATCCAACGTATCCAAGGGAAAGACACGATGTCGGATAAATTAAC
>NZ_JAAHHU010001058.1:0-1732 GCF_010672095.1 Moorena sp. SIO3I6
CTTTATATTGACGAATGTTGAATCCGAGGAAATCAAATCCATCAAAAGTGTGGATGATTTTTGTCTTGCTTGGTTTCAATTCCAAACCCACGTCTTTCAGCCATTCATTGATGATTCTTTGACATTCTTCTATCACTTCCTGGTTTTCGTGCATGATGACGAAGTCATCTGCGTATCTTATCACATTCATGCCTCTTCTTTTTTGTTCTTTATTCCTCCCTTTTATTTTTAAGGTTTCGGCATATTGTTTGATAAGTTTTTCCATTCCGTGGAGGGCTATGTTCGCGCTTTTGTGGGGAGATAATTCCACCTTGAGGAGTACCCTCATCTGTAGGATAGAATGTATCCTTATCCATCACACCTGCTTTTAACCAGTATTTGATTAATCGTTTCATGGATGGGTAAGTATTCAATTTTCTTAGAAGAGCATCATGGTTGATTTTGTCAAAGCATTTGGAGATATCAGCGTCCAGTACCCATTTAGGTTTTAAGCTAATACCATTGAATATTGCTTCAATGGCATCGTGACATGAGCGTCCTGGCCTGAACCCATATGAGTTAGGCTCGAATCTCGCTTCCCATTCTGGCTCTTGAGCCTGTTTGGCAAGAGCTTGTAGAGCACGGTCGTAAATGGTGGGTATCCCTAAAGGTCGTTTCTCCACCCTCCCAGGTTTGGGAATCCATACCCTTCTGGTTGGTTTTGCCTTTTTGTGAATTTTCAGGTTGGCTACTAAGACTAGACGCTGCTTATTGGTTAAAGCTTTTTGTCCGTCTATTCCGGCAGTCTTTTTGCCCTTATTTTCCTGGGTTACCCGTCTGACTGCAATCATTTTTGCCGACCAGGACTTCATCAGAGTCTTTTGTAACTTTCTTACCACACGGATGTCACCACGCTGAGAGGCTTGGTATATTCGTTTTTGTAACTTAAAGACCGTTCTTTCTAGCTTCCGCCAGTTAGTTGTCCTCCATTCCGACTGTGGGGCGAACCCCCGAGTTTTAGACTTATTCATTACTACTTACAACCATACCTTTTCCTACAACGTAAGTCCGTCTGCATATCCCAGGTATTACCCTGGGCGTTAGCTTCTGACTCAATCTTTCTCCCACATGACTTGCGGTTAACTACCTACTCAGTAATCGACCTTACTGAGAGTACATATGGGAATTACTTCGTTCCTGATAACCATTCTCTGAACTTTTAGGGTGATACTATCCACCGGGAGCTAGGGAAATCATTATATGGGGGAAAAACCTTATAATCCTATGTGTTCCATGGACTTTTGTCCCTTGCAGCGCGTCAGCCTGATTGCGCTACTCTATAGTGACGATGGTTCAAGTGTATCTTCCTTGCGTACCCATGAGTTCAACTACCTGTTACTAACGCCACTTTAGGCTAGCAGCGCTTCACTGTTCGACCCCGCTTTATGCTCAGGTTTGTTAATTCCTGAAAATAGGGGTAAGGCTGTCACTCGGATTTCGCGAGGGGTGGTTTTTCACCACCATGGTTACCAAGTTGTCATGGTTTGTTTCCCATGCGGCTAATCCCCCAAAAAACCCTTGTGGGGTAAGGTTTATAGCCAACGAATCGCACTAACCCCGTCTATTCCGGCAGTCTTTTTACCTTTGTTCTCTTGGGTTATCCGTCTGACCGCAATCATTTTGGCAGACCAGGACTTCATCAGAGTCTTTTGCAGCTTTCTTACCACGCGGACGTCACCACGTTGTGAGGCTT
>NZ_JAAHHU010001059.1:0-1732 GCF_010672095.1 Moorena sp. SIO3I6
GCGGGCTCCGACAGAGTTCCGATTTGTGGTCAATCGCTGCTGCCATATTCTGATCAATCACTGGCATCTGAAACCAAACACCAGAAGAGCAGTCCAAGAATTGGTAGCTCTGTTTGATCATGTGCCGCCTTCTTTGAGGGTTCACTCTCGGGCTCCTAGACGCCTGCGGGAACTAATGCAGCTGTTCAAAAGAACAGAGCAATATCTAACTCTGCAACGTCTGTCTAGAGTAATGAGTGATACACCTCAATACTCTAATGGTTCTAAACCAGTGGCAAATTTGATTCAGCGGTATCCCTACTTATATGAACATTGCTTACTCAGTGAAGACAGCTCTCAGGAATATCAGCAAACTGTACGGCAAGTTCAAGCTAGGGTTCAACGGCGCTTTGACTGTGATTTATCTAAGTACGTAACCTATCAGGTGCGATGCGCCCATGTCATGCGAAATCGGGCTATCACGACTCCAAAACGGATAATTCAACCAGTGTCAAATCCCACATTGCTGACCGAACGAGAGTTGGCGAGTGCTCTCAAGCAGTTTTTTGGAAAAGTGCAAGGGTCTTACAGCTACCGAGATTTTGCTCGTAGTTTCCATACCCACAGTCGGCACACAGCCTTTTTTAAAGACTTCAAGGACGATTTATATGAATATTTGATTGCCTCGATTGACCCAGCCTATGGGAAGCAACAGTTTAACCAGCGATTGTATACTCATTTGCAAAACACCTTGCCTGAATGGGATTACCAAACGCCCAATGAATTTATGGTGGTGCGCACCTGTACTCAATTGTTAAATTTTTTGGTAGTGGAAAGCCCTAAGCGCCCCCATCACTATACATTTGTTGATTTGATTGGCAATATAGGAACCACCATTACCACTGGACTATTGCTCAAGATTGTATTGGTCTGCGCTAAAGTCAAGCCCTATTTAGAAAAGCGATTTTCGATTCTGTTTAACCACTACGAGTCCCAAACCAGAAACAGCGTACCTTGGTTAGTCCCGTCTCTGGAAAACTTGAATATTGCCTTCAGTGTCCACTTTGGATCAGCTGATATCTCCTGCCTTAATCAGATTTTATGATTCGGATTCTGTGAATTTTAACCTAGCGCTATAACTATAGCGCTATAACTGTGGAGTTGATAATACCGATCACGTACACAGGATTTGTTCCCACTTCCGACTTCCGAATTCCTTACTGCCTACTCCCTACTCCCTACTCCCTACTTCCTACTCCCTAGTTCCTACTCCCTACTCCCTACTTCCTACTTCCTACTCCCTACTTCCTACTCCCTACTCCCTGTTCCCTTTGCTATAGTTGCCAAATTCCGATTATTGTAGAGACTCATGGCCTTTTCTACACCTTGCTTAAGAGAAAGTTCAACTGCCTCAACGGCTAGTTGGACTACTTCCGACATTAACTTGGTTTCCTGAGGTGAAAATTTTCCTAGGACGTGGGAGATCGTGTCTGGCTTCTGACTGGATTTGCCAATACCAATGCGCAGGCGAGGGAAGTTTTGCGTACCCAGATGGGCAATTGCGGATTTCATGCCATTGTGTCCTCCCGCTGAACCGGAAAGGCGCAGACGCAAACGCCCTACTGGTAAGTCCATATCATCATAAATGATCAAGACCGACTCAGGTGTGAGCTTGTACCAATCAGTCACCGCCCGAATTGCTTGTCCAGAGCGATTCATGTATGTAAGGGGCTTGAGCAAGCTTAGCTTATTA